>CAYTPS010000007.1:0-11899 GCA_964439245.1 uncultured Pirellulaceae bacterium
ATTCCAATGAGTCCCAGTTCTCCGCGAGCCGGCGGTGCGGACAGAGCGTTTGGAAAAATCACAATCCCTTGGCTGTGCATGACGGGTACTCACGATACTTCAATTATTGGTGGTGCATCGGTCAAAAGTAGACTGGCCGTTTACCCAGCACTACCGGCCGGTGACAAGTACCAACTCGTGCTCAAGGATGCCGAGCACTCAGTGTTTACTGAAAGTAGACTCCATGGAGACAAGCTGTCACGAAATCCCAATCATCATCGGGTGATCAAAGCGCTCAGTACTGCTTTCTGGGACAGTTACTTGCTTAAAAAGGATGCTGCGAAAAAGTGGTTGGGCACAGAGGCCCGTTCTGTATTGGAACCAGATGATCAATGGATGCGAAAGTAAATCTTGTGTCTAGCAAGATTTTCTTTACCAGATCGACAATATTTCACCCACAAGGGCGAATAGAGGTCATTGCTGCCCTCGACCGGCATTGGGACGGTGGTCCCAGTATGCGACAATCAGCGGCAGGGCTTTTGATGAGAACTGCTGGTAGAAGACGGCATATTGATGGACACGACGTTTGAAAGGTTTCTGGTCTGGATAGATGGCGTTGGAGGCTACCTTGTTTGTGGTGAGGCTGAACACCAGCTTGGCCAGGCTATTGCCGATACCGACGTGGCCATTCCATTGCGTGCTGATATCGATCGCCAACATGCCATCATCAAGAGTGTCGATGGCAACCATGTCTTGAAGCCGTTAGGGACAGTCCACATCGATGAACGTCGGATCGATCAGCCCGTCGTACTGAACTCTGGGCAGGTTTTTCGGATGGGCCAACTCGTTGCCATCAAGTATCGCAAGCCACATCCATTTAGCGCAACGGCCGTGCTGGAGTTTGAGTCACGTCATCGTACTTTTCCTTGGTCTGATGCGGTATTGTTGGCGGGGGATACGATTGTGATGGGGCCTCAGCAACGCAATCATATTGTCTGTCCCAAATGGAGCGAAGATGTAGTATTGTTTCGTCGATTAGGAAAATGGTACTGCAAGTCGAAGACGAAGATTCAAATCGATGGAGTCGCCAGCACTCCCGATAGAGCGCTGCTGGGAAACAGCCACGTTGAAAGTCAGGAATTCTCTTTTAGCATCGAAGCGTTGTAATTTCCTGAGTCCTCGTTTAATACAGCATGGCCATTGATCGCAGTATATAATTGAGGTTCCTTTCTCCAACTGTCAGAAACGTATTGAATGAAGTTTACTTATCCCAGTGGCGCTAAACCGCTCGACGGTTATACGATCAAGCGCGGGATCGGTGTCGGCGGATTTGGAGAAGTCTACTTTGCGATCAGCGACGCAGGCAAGGAAGTTGCTCTGAAGAAGATTCAGCGCAACATGGATATCGAATTGCGCGGTGTCCGCCACTGTTTGAATCTGAAGCACATCAACCTCATTTCTTTGTGGGACATTCGCAGTACTGCCTCGGGTGAGAGTTGGGTGGTGATGGAGTATGTTCCGGGTAAGTCTTTGCAGGATGTGGTTGAAGAGAATCCTCGCGGGATGCCTGAAAAGGAAATCAAAAAGTGGTTCAGTGCGACCGTCGCTGGCGTAGATCACTTGCACAAACATGGCATCGTTCATCGCGATCTTAAACCCGCCAATATTTTTCGCGACGATGACCAACAGGTCGTTAAGATCGGCGACTACGGGCTGTCAAAGTTTATTTCTTGTAATCGACGATCAGGCCACACAGAGTCCGTCGGTACATTTCACTACATGGCCCCTGAGATTGGCAATGGCGTTTACGGGAAGGAAATTGACATCTATGCGCTCGGGGTGATCTTTTACGAGATGCTGACCGGTGACGTGCCGTTCGATGGTGAAAGTTCGCAAGAAATCATCATGAAACATCTCACTGCCGACGTTCGTTTGGAAAAAGTCCCACCCGCTTTTCATCGTGTGATTCAGCGCACACTTGAAAAAGACCCACATGCTCGTTACGGATCTGTATCTGAGATGTTGCAAGAATTGCCGTGGAGCGAGGTCTCCTCTGGTCAATATGACGCCGCCAGCATTTCTAATGGCGCCGTTGCTGATTTAGGTGCGACAGCCGCGCGAGGCCCAAGGACTGGAGCCGTCATCGAGCCACTATTTGTCAGCGGTGACAACATGAGGATTGTGCGCCCTGACATTGATCTGGGGCCTTTGAATGATTCGTCTACTGGAGTGGACATCTCTGAGCGGCGAGAGATTGACAAAATCACGGCTCCTCATCCCGCTAGTCATACAGTCGCCGCTTCAACGTCTGATGTTGCTCCATCGATTGCTTCGCAGACGGCGCTGCACGTTTCGGTTTCGACGTCTGATGTTGATTCGGCCGCAGCACTGGAAAAAGGAAAGCATGAAAGTCGATGGAACCAGTTTCGTTGGTGGTGGACAGACAGCGCAGGCGCAACGGTGGGCAAGCTGATGATATTGGTTGTTGGTAGCGCAGTATCGCTGGCCAACGCAACAGCACTGCACGCCATCGGGATGCTGATTGGTATTAGTTTTTTAGCATGGTTTATGATTCGTCATAAAATTGTTCCGTTGCAGTTGTCGCTCGAGGATCCTGTTGACCTAAAAGCGACCCATCCGGGTAAAGATCGACTCGTGGAGAACAATCATCCGGTGCTCGATAGACAGGGGCGGTACCTTGCGACAGAGTTTGGCGTCAATGCCGAACAACTTGGTCTAACTCGTCGGTGGCTGTTGGAGCGTTCGTGGCGGGACCGAGTGATCGAGTCACTTGGTTCGATATTGTTGGCGTCACTTTCGTGTATCGCGCTGAATTTGTTGGCAATAGCGGTCTGTCCGAATGTCGAAAATGCGACCAGTGATTGGGTATGGTCGTGGTTTGCTTGGCTGACCTTGGTTAGCATTTTTTCGTGCGCGGTATTGCTGTTGTTGGGAAAGTTTTGGGAGCATCGTTCCAGTACGATCGCGACGCAACGCATAGTGATGTTGGTTGCCGGTTCGGTGATTGGGGCCGCGGGCTGGACGCTGGCGGACTTTTTTCGAGTCAAGTTGGGCTCTGATCTGTTTGCCGTTGCGACTCCGATTTGGGCTTCATGGTGCGAGGTGGCTCAAATTGAAAATGTGCCAGCCGCGATAGCGTGGTTGTTGGTGCTGATTGGTTTGTTCGGCGTGTTGCGTTGGTGGCATCAGGCAGATCCTGCCAGAAAGACGCGGTTGAGTTTGAGAACGGTTTGCTTGTGTTTTGTCTGGGCCTTAGTGTTTAGCTATATTTTGGGTCAGCCGGTTACAAAATATTGCCTGTTGGCCATTGTGGTTTCGATCTCAGTTCAATTGGCTGCACCACGGATTGGATTTCAGGACAGAAGAAACATTTACTCGTCGGGAAACTGACCATCCGATTCGGTGGCTATGTCAACAAGGATTGGAATCAAATATATGAATGCTATTCGCTTCGACGAATTTGGTTTTCTCTTCATGCAGGGCCTGGTCGCGACGCTGCTGACTTGTATCTGCAATGACGCACAGGCATTCGTTGTGCAGGATCAAAATTCGGGTGCGTCTTTGCCATCGTGGATTGACAAAGATCATTGGCAGGAAGACGGGACCAAGATCGTCGTGCTAAAAACCGAGGGGTTTTTATTGCAAACGCATGCCACGATGGCCTTAGTGGACATGGTGCGCGAGAAGGTCGCTGAGGAAATTGATCGCTTAGTTCATGCGGGGGCCAGTGAACTGGTCAGCCTTCCCGATAGCTACGTGGAAGCGAATCTCGTCCAAGACGAATTGATTCTCGATAGCAGACAGCTTGAACCTTCATTTGAAGGACGCGAAAAGTACTATGGATTTGCCAAGCTAAATTTTTCGCAAGCGTTTCGCGAAACGGTTGAAGACCGTTATGAAAGAAATTTTCGGACCGGTCGATTGACGTGGACCGGTGTGGCGGGCGTGATGACTTTAGGGTGGCTTGCCGTCGTTTGGGGCTATATGAGGCTAGACCGAATGACGCGTCACTTCTACTCGCGACGTTTGCAAACAGCTGCCATTTTGTTGGCAGTCGCTATTCTTGTTGCGGGGATGATTGCGTTATTGAGCCTCGATCCGCTCTGGCATGATCCGCCGGGATAGTGGGTGTCCTTTCAAGACCTCGTACCAGAAACGACAGATCACCAGCGCCAATCCCAAATGGATCAGCGGGCGAATCGGAATCGCGTAACGTCCTAGGTGCTCCCAGGTTAGCATCACAATGGCCAAATCAACCAGCAACACCACCGTAAACAAACCTCGCAGCCGACCTGTTAGCAGCAGGCACCCCGAGAAACCGGAGACAATCAGTGTCACGTTAAGCCAATGAAAAAGCGGGGGCACGGCAGGGTTAAAGAATCCCCAATGGCTCAACATTCGCCAAAACATCAATTCGGGGATACGATTCCAGTTGCTTTTGCACCAAGCAATCGCGGTCTTTGAACTTCGCCGCGCCATTTCAACCTCGCGCGGCACTAGTTCATGCCCGTTTTCTTTCATGTCATCAACCACCTCACGTTGCAGGTCGTTGAACACTTTGGGTTGCCACTGCCCGTGGTCATTCAGTGATTCGTCACACCATGCGGCGACTAGGCCGCACGTTCCTGCCGAGCCGAATGGAGTAAAGTTTTTGGTCAAGCCGCAGTTTCGAATCCACCACGGGGTGGCCACAATTAGAACGGCGACAAAGAAAGTCACGGCATGCTGGAATTTGAACGGCAGCAACCCTTTTCCGACAGCAGGAATTAGAGCTAGAACGCTTAGCGGCAGAAAAATTAGCAGGCCAAGATTCCAGTTGCCGCGTGTTAGTAAGAGCAACGCAAATAGGACTCCGCAAAAGAACCAACGCCGATGGTTGGGTTTCTTTACAGCGCAGGCTGCCGAGAGAAACGCGCAGGTCAACAAAAAGATGGCCAGCGATTCACTAGCAATCGTTCCAGCGGATTGCATGACCGAATAATCAAGAACGACTGTTCCGCAAAAGATGATACAGGCGACAATTCCCCAACTTTTGGCGATCCAACTGGCCAGCATACTTAGCGCTAAACTGACCAGTAAACATCCAAAGATCCGTGCGGCACTGAACTGATTTCCAAACAGCCGATAAACGCCAGCCAATACCAGGGGATATCCCGGCGACCGCATGGTTGTCGGACCTGTGCCTTGGTATCGCATCACCCAGTTGTATTGCTGGGTAAAAGGTGGCTTCGTGTTGGCGTTCTGGTAGTCCGAACGCCATACTTGATTGTGGAAATCGACGCTGAATTCTGCGTCCCTATTTAGCTGAACGGCGATGTTGTCATAGAAAACACCATCGATATTCCACGGGGCAGGGGGGCCATCGAGTGGGACACCACGGTTGAAATTCCATGCTCCGGTTGTGAGCAGCATCCAGCAAAGCGCTAGAGCAAAGATGATCCAACCCCGCCAAGTTCTGGGCAAGAGTTGCTCGTTTACATTTTGATCAATGTCCGTCATCCACTATCAAGGATAAAGTTAGCGATCCAGTCGTTTGTAGCTGCTTCCAGCAGTTAACGAGTTGCACCTGATACGGTCCAATGGGTTAGTTTACCAGCAATCTGATTTTGGAACACTTGTTATGCCGGAAGGTCACACCGTTCACCGAATGGCCAGGGACCAGGCGAAAGCCTTCGCCGGACAAACGATACTCGTAAGCTCACCCCAGGGACGCTTTGAAAACGAAGCTCGGTTACTGAACAAGAAAATGTTGGTCGATGTCGAGGCTCACGGGAAGCATCTGTTTTACCAGTGGGCCAATCCGAAAACGAAACGTCCTCGAACAACGACGATGCATGTTCATCTTGGCCTATACGGAAAGTTTCGACTTCACAAGAATCCGCCGCCAGAGCCGCGCGGCGCAGTGCGAGTTCGGTTGATCGGTGACGACCGCACGATGGATCTCAACGGCCCGACACGGTGCGAGATTCTCGACAAGACTCAACTGCAGACTCTCAAGAATCGTCTAGGGCAAGATCCATTGCGGCCCGACGCAGATCCTGAGGTTGCTTGGCGGAGAATCGAAAAGACAAAAAGAGCTTTAGGTTCAGTGCTGTTGGATCAATCTGTGATCGCAGGTATTGGAAATATCTATCGCGCCGAGATCCTTTTTCTGTTGGGCCTTGATCCTGAGCTACCGGGGCGTGAGCTTAAACGCAGGCAGTTTGACGACTTGTGGCGGCTCACATCGGACCTGTTAAAGATTGGAGTAAAATACAATCGCATTATCACCGTCCCTTCGGATCAGGTTAGTAAACCGCCAAGTCGATTAAGACGTGATGAACGGGTGTTAGTCTACAAGAAAATGAAATGCAGCCGATGCTCAAGCCCGATCCGGAAGTTCGAACTGGGTGCGCGCACCATGTACGCTTGCCGCAAATGTCAGAAATAGCGCGTCTCAATCTCTAGAGGTAGTGAGCCATTTCCTTTAGTGGTTTGCGGACCTTGGCGAGACTCTGTTGCGCATCATCTTCGGCGCGATATCCAATCGGAAGTACGACCGACGCATGTAGGTTCTTCGAGTCCAAATCCAACAGGCGGTTGTATTCGGCAGGAAGAAAACCCTCCATCGGGCAACTATCGATTTTAAGCATCGCGCAAGCCGTCATCAGATTAGCAAGGACGATATAGGATTGCTTCTGCGCCCAGATGAGCCGCTGTTCGTCGTTCATTGACGTGATCGCACCAATCATTTGTTTGGCATATCCGTCGAGTTGACCGTCCTCTAGTCCCCGAACCTGTTCGGTAAACTTGGTATTTGCCTTGATAAAATCCGCATCAACATTGGTATGCACAGCAATCACAATTACGTGAGATGCTTGTCCGGGTTGCGGCTGATTGTAGGAAAATGGCACCAGTTGTTGACGCAGATCTGGATCCGAAACGACGACAAACTGAAATGGTTGAAGCCCATACGAAGTCGCCGCAAGGTTGCCCGCTTCAAGAATTGTTTGCAGGTCTTCAGGGCTGACGGATTTGCCGGGGTCAAATTTCTTGGCCGCGTAACGCCATTGTAGCGATTCAATAATGTCCATGGAGTACTTCGAAAGGGTATCTAGGCGAGTTGTTGAAAACAAAACACCATTGTAGCGAAAGTCGAGAAAAATGGATGTGGTGCTGGTCTTACGTTCTGAGGATTAGACTGCTAGAAATTGGCAGAAATTAATTTTTCATCAAGATCGCCGAAGGTTGCCGCCTTATCCGTTTGAAGAGTTCTGATTTGTCACAAGTGCTTACTCCACTCGAAGTCCTTAAGCGTTGCTTTGGTCATGATTCCTTCCGTGGTCCCCAAGAGCGCATTATTGCTCGAACGCTCTCTGGTGAGCATTCGCTGGTGCTAATGCCGACGGGAATGGGCAAGAGCCTCTGTTATCAGATTCCTGCCATCGTCTCCGCAGCCGCCGCCAGTGCCGTCAGGAAATCATCGGACCAGCAACGTGTGCCGCTGACGTTGGTGGTGTCGCCATTGATCGCGCTGATGAAAGATCAAGTGGATGCATTGGTGGCCAAAGGAGTTTGGGCCACGTTCGTCAATTCATCGCTCCAGCGCGGCGAGCGCCTCGCTCGGTATGAGTCAATTGGAAACGGCGATTTCGATATTTTGTACGTCACGCCCGAGCGGTTTCGGAAATCCGATTTTTGCGAGGTGATCGAGAAACGAGATATCACGTTGATGGCAATCGATGAGGCACACTGTATCAGCCAGTGGGGGCATGATTTCAGGCCTGACTATACACGCGTTGGCGAAATTCGCAAGTCACTGAGATCGCCAACCACCATTGCGCTGACTGCGACGGCGACCCCAGAAGTTCAGAAAGACATTGTTGCGCAGTTGGGCTTGAGCGAACAAGAGATGCCGATCTTTCATGAAGGCATCGACCGACCAAACTTAACACTTAGCGTGAAAGAAGTTTGGGACGATGATGAGAAACTTGAATTGATTGTCGACCAGCGCACGCGCGTCCCCGGCAGTGGTATCGTCTATTTTACGCTGATCCGAAAACTGATGGAATTTAGCGATCTTCTTTGGCAGCGGAAAGTCTCGCACCTGATCTATCATGGCGATCTTGACGCGCGACAGCGCCGTCAGTTGCAGGATTCCTTCATGCAGCAGGAGGGCCATCTGGTGCTGGCGACCAACGCATTTGGAATGGGAATCGACAAGGAGGACATTCGCTACGTATTGCACGCGGATTTGCCCGGATCGATGGAGGCTTACTATCAGGAGATTGGACGTGCTGGTAGAGATGGTTTACCGTCGGAATGCTTGTTGATGTACGACGAACGTGACCTAGCGACACAGATGGAGTTTCTTCAGTGGAGCAACCCCGACGCCAAATTTTACGAGCGAGTCTTTTATTTCTTGGAACATGAAACGGAGAAGATCAATGCGTTTGGTATGGAGTGGTTGCGAGAGAAATTGCATTTCAAACAAAAGCACGATCGACGTTTAGAGACGACATTAGCGATGATGAAGCGCTGGGGAGTGATCGACTGGACTACCAGGCCATTTCACATTGAAATATTGGGCGATCTAGACAAAGAACTTTTCAACGAGCAACGATTGGCTGAAAAACTCAAACGTGATCAGCGAAAGCTGTTGGCCATCGTTCAATACGCCAAATACGAGGGCGACCGTAAAGCGTTCCTGCTGGATTACTTTGGGGTGCAAGAAAACTAGCCAACGACCAAGGGGTTCTATCGCAGCTTAAATTTCAGTTTGGGTGGCACGGCCAAACGCGGCTTTGGGCATTTCGATAAATTGATGCGGCAAACTACGATCACTGGGTGCCATCGTCATGCGCAGCATCACCATACCCAGTCAGAGGATAGATCGTTGTATCCAATTCAAACCAAACGAGAACTTTGGCAATTCACATGCTCACGCTGCGCGTGCAGTATGGCCCCCACCGGCATCCCTGCCGCGTCTTGACGAGACGATGCTCTCGTATGCTCAATTCATGGCACCCAAACACTAAGTTGAGATGAAATACTATGGCTCGACCTGTATCTCAATCGTCGGCACAGCTTGGGCCGGAGCAAGGTGAACAACTGGAGCCGCTTGAACAGGCACCGCCGGAGCGTTGTAGCTGGGGCGTCGAACCGTGTAGGTGCGGCGTACCCAGTTCCCATAAAAGTGCAGCGGTCGATCCGGACGCTGTTCCATCGGCAGATTGCGAATCCACTCTCGGTCCTGAGGCCGAGCAATGGTGTAGGGGTAATAGCTGGGGGTAGCAGAGTAGTACACCTGGGCGGAGCAATCTCCTGCCCAAAGCGCACTGATCAAACCCACTAGCGGACACAAGAGAGCCTTGAAAAGAGAAAATCGGTTCGCAAAGAAATAATCAGCCATGATATTGCTCCCGATCGCGAATCAATCGCGATTCAAATTTTGACAAAGTTGTGCGTCGAAGTTGAGTCTGCACAGAATATGGATATCCAGTAGCGGGGCGTCAAGTCTTTGGCCTGAAATTTTTTGGAAGTCTCGCCATTGGCTTAAAACTCAACGGACGTTTTCCGGCGCTAGTCGAAAACCTGTCAAAAATTCAAGGGTTAAGTTCTTTCTTTTACATGTCACCATTGTTGAACTCATTGATCTTTAAGTGGTCGTGTTTTCAAATAGGTGCGCGAGAAAGGACGCACGAAACTGTTCTTTTTCCTTTTCGACATCGTGCTTTCTAACCCTCAGTTTTCATGAACGACCACGCGCCTTCTCCTCAAGTGATCTTCTTAAGCTTTATGGTGGTCGGAGCAGGATACTTGATCAGCAATTTTTTTTGGTTTGGAAGCTTGATATTGCTAGTTGCCTCGGACGGCCTGTTTCCTGAAGCCCATCGAGTATGGAGTTTGGAAGGTGAGCAGTTCAAGGAGGCGATGGCTGCAGATCCCTATTCGGTGGTGCCGATATCATTGTTTTGGTGTGTTTTGTTTCTCGGTATTTTGGGTAGTCTGATCGGTGGATTTTCAGTCGTTCGTTCGGCTCCATTTTCCAAGTATGGGCATGTCATTTTTACAGCAACGCTAGTGGCGATCAGCTGGTTGCAGCAGTTGATTTCTGGCAATGGTCCTGATGAGTTTCGCTGGATGATACTTCTGTCGATGTTCGCCATGGCAGGCGGAATGTTACTTGGTGGGAAACTCGGATATTCCGAGGACCCACCAACTGACACTGAGTTTATTGGCGGAGAATAATTCATTCCGGTAGGTGGATTCACCAACGAAGAATTTGGTTAGAATCTTGTTTCATGAATATTCGGCTAGTCGCAAAATTTCTTGGCATCCTGTCGCTGTTGATCGGCGCAGTGATGTTGTTCAGCCTGATCTGGGCCAGTCCCCAAGTGGGCTATCACACCGATCCGGACCCCTCGATTTCCACTGACGCTTGGGAGTACCGGGGCATGGTCGGCCTGGTGCTGAGCATGCTGGTCAGTTTTGCCGTCGGCGGAGGATTGTATGCCTACGGACGAGTTTCCAAAGCCCGGCTGTTTCGTAAAGAAGCCATGGCAGTGGTCGGACTCAGTTGGGTGCTGGCCACCGTTTTAGGTGCGCTTCCCTACACGTTCAGCGGAACACAGCGCGGTCCTTCGATTCGGACATTCGGTGGGGTTGAAGCTGAGTCTGTCGTGCTAGTCAGCCAGCCAACGTACTTGTTTTGGAAAGCTTGGTCACCGGTTACCGTTAGCGCGGAAGAATTTGCTGTTTTACATCAGGTCGCCAACCACGACGCCAGAGGGATTAGCCGAGGGAGGCTCAACATCGCTGCGGGGCTTGACGACGCAGACGCGGTTTTTTCGAAACTGAAGAAACGCAAGGATCTAGGGCGGTGGTTGATCGGTCCCGGAGATGAATCGCATGCTCCATCGGATCGAGCGTCTCATTATCGACTGCGGTGGGTGAAAATGGGGTTGATCGATTCGATGTTCGAGGCCCAGTCAGGTTTCAGCACCACCGGTGCGACCGTGCTGTGCGACCTCGAGGATCCATCGTTGGTGCCACACTGTATTTTGTTTTGGCGAGCCTCCACACATTTTTTGGGTGGGCTGGGAATCATCGCTTTGTTCG
Organism: uncultured Pirellulaceae bacterium; assembly: GCA_964439245.1. Classification (GTDB taxonomy): domain Bacteria; phylum Planctomycetota; class Planctomycetia; order Pirellulales; family Pirellulaceae; genus Mariniblastus. Next base: position 11,101 of record CAYTPS010000007.1, read on the forward strand.
TGGTGGTACTCGGGCAGGGATCGGCTGGTAAATCTCTGTTACGCAACGAAACTCCGGGGCCGGCTCAGGATTCTCACGCGGCTCGCATCCAACACACCGCTTGGCTGTTTGCGGCGACCTATGCAGCGCTCAACCTCGTGTTGGCAGTGATTTTGTTTTTTCTCGGAATGAGTGTTTTTGATGCGATCTGCCACGCGTTTGCCACGATGGCCACTGGTGGATTTAGCACCTACAACTCCAGCCTTGGGCATTTCGCTCAGGAAGGAACCAACGGGATTGCGATCGAGTACACCGTCATTCTGTTCATGCTGTTGGCTGGTGCAAATTTTATGTTGTTGTTTCTGTGCTTCACTGGGAACCCATTTGCACTATTGAAGGATCTTGAGTTTCGCACGTACGTTGGAATCATCGTCGTCTTTACCTCTGTGATTTTCTTTATGGGGTACGGCATGGGTGATAGTGATTTCGATACTCTCGAGCATGGATTTCGCAACGGTCTGTTCCAAGTCATCTCAATTATCACCACAACTGGATATGGCACGGCGGATTTCGATGCTTGGAATCATTTTGGCAGGGCGGCGTTATTGTCGTTGATGTTTGTCGGCGGATGCGCAGGAAGTACGGGAGGTGGCCTGAAAGTCGTGCGCTATATTTTGCTAGTGAAAATTTTGGGACTTGAGATCGAACGCGGTTACCAGCCGAAGGTAGTCCGCCTACTAAAGATGGGTGGCAAGCCCGTAGAGGACCAAGGTCTTCGAAATTCGATCGTGGTCTATTTCAGTTTGGTGATTGCATTGTT
>CAYTPS010000007.1:11909-23624 GCA_964439245.1 uncultured Pirellulaceae bacterium
CGAACCTGACTCGACATGGGGCGTGGATACATCGAATAAAGTGATCGATTCCGCCAGCGCAGTGGCGTCGACGTTGAACAATATTGGCCCAGGTTTGGGGATCGTCGGTGCGACGCAGAATTACGCGCCTTTCAGTCCGTTGATTAAGGGCCTATTTATTTGGTTGATGATGCTGGGGCGATTGGAGATTTTTCCGATTCTGGTTCTGTTTGCTCCTGGTTTTTGGCGAGAGCAATAATGACCGGCGGGCAGCCTCCACGTCAGGTAGCACAATCGCCGACCTCTGGCCGGTCCGGTGGCGGAGTGATGTTGGCAATGACATCCTTTCACGGGATTATCTTGGCAGGTTCGGTGATCATTATGCTGCTGTCATTTCTGTTGAAGGTCACCGATTCCAATCAGGTAATGTTGCCGAGTACTTCGCTGTTGATGCCGGAGTCATGTCTGACGAAAATGTACTGGGGAGTCGACTGTCCGGGCTGCGGGATGAGTCGAGCGTTTATCTGCATTAGCTCGGGGCAGTTTGAAAGAGCACGTCAATTCAACAGTGCCAGTTTTGTCGTTTACCTATTTATTGCAATTCAAATTCCGTGGCATGCGATGCAGTTGCTGCGTATCCGAAGTGGCGTTGGACCTATCGACACATGGTGGACGATTGTGCCAGCGCTTGCTGTAATTGCGATCCTGATTGTGTGTTGGATTTGGAGAGTTTGAAAGATGGAAATACAGAAAACCGCAGTCGACGTTGGTGGTAAGAAGATGATCCTATGGGAGCGTGGACCGGTCGATGGTATGCCCATTCTATTGGTCCACGGATTCCCGCTCGATCATTCCATGTGGTCCAATCAGATTGATGCTCTTGATCCCGGTGGGCAGCGTTTCCGATTACTTTCCCCAGATTTATTTGGGTGTGGGCAGTCCGATGCGATTAAAGATGAGACGAGTATGGCGCAGATCGCGGATAATCTGGCTGCCATGCTGGATCAGATCGGCGTCGATCAGAAGGTTGTTTTTTGTGGGCTGTCGATGGGAGGGTACGTCGGTTGGCAGTTTTTGCAGCGGCACCGCTGGCGCGTTAGTCATTTGGTGGCGTGCAATACACGCGCCTCCGGTGACACCGAGGAGGCAAAAAACGGCAGAGAAAGGATGGCTGAAACGGTTTTAAGAATTGGAAGTCAGCCAATCGCTGATGCAATGATGCAATCGCTGTTTTACACATCACCGACGCCTTCGGGCATGAACCAAGACAAACGGGCGATGATCAATAAGGTGATCGGGTCTACTGATAGGCAGACCATTGCCAAATTGCAGATGGCGATGACCGCGCGGCCAGACATGAACGAGTCTCTCGACCAAATCGATGTCGCCACTTTGGTCATCAGCGGTCGCCACGATACGATCACGCCCGTGGAAGAAATGCAGGCGATGGCAAACGCAATTCCAGATTCGACGTTTGTCTGTATCGAGAACGCAGCGCATTTGACGCCGCTAGAAAATGGTCCAGCCTTTAATCAAGCAGTGAGAGAGTTTCTTCTGCAAAGCTAAGGCAGATCTACGATTCAACAATGCGAAACGTTGATTCGCTTTTTAGGACACCGCAAGTGTCGGGGAAGGTGTGAAAGGCGCGTATCTGCACGTGATTAATGAACGACTGCACGTCCACGTAACTAATCGCACCGAATGACAATCGCCCATTGGACTCAAATCGGTAGACCAAGCCGTTGGTCTCGACACTTTGGTTTTGTTTGCCCAATTGTTGCTGAATCGTGACAAACGTCTTTGCCGCCAGGGTCTCAAATTCGACTTCGGAGCTATAGTGAATCTTGCCATCGTTCAGCAGTTGATCATTCTGGCAGCGTCCCTCAACGGGATGAGAGATTACGGTCTCAGCAGTGGGCAGCGGATGGTGACTACTGGAACTTACCTCTGACAGCACGCAGCGATTGTGCTCAAACGAGAGCCAATGGCCGTCGGTGGTAATGTGAGCTTGTAGTGTGTAGTTCTCGCGTTCAAAAGTCCGGCTGGCACCTCGGTTGAATAACTCAGGATGGAGTGATCGCGCGAACAGATGAAAACTGAGATCGGTAATTTTGGGTCGAGCGGATAACACGTGGGTTGCTGCGGTTGAAAAAACGTCGAGGCAAAGAGAGGGTTTCAATCAAGCAGTTAAAATTGCTGCAAGATCGCCATTATAAATCCAAGTTGTCATACCGATGAAGATCAACTGATTGAAAACGGAAACTTTCAAAGTGCTGGCACGCGAGTCCTTTTTCAAAAACTTTCCATTTATTGCTTGACACCAGAGCCGCCGACCCACTCTAAATCAGACCCTAACAGCATGCTTCATCCGAAATCGACGTTTGATGCCGACTGTTGATGCTCGCATCAGCTTTTCTCAATTGCTTCACGCGTCAACCGGTTGCATCGATAGGGCGATAAATTGGCGATGTCGTCCGGTGTTAGCTTGCCATCATAAATCGCCGAAGCCACTAGAACATGCTGGCAACCACTTGAGAGAATTTTTTGGCAATCTGTGTTGTCGCGCATTCCGCCACCTGAAATTAGAACGATTTCTGGTAACTCGTCGGCAATTGTACGCAGCAAGGACAAGCGACTACTTCGTTGATCGTTGAGGTCGTTTTCCAAATCCGTTTTGCGATCGGGCGGGTTTAAATCGCTGGCTCCTTGCCCTACAGTGGTCAGGTCCAGTTGGATCAGATGCCGTACGCCTGCTTGCCAAGCCATTTGTACCAATTCCAATGGTGTTAGGCTTGCGATGTCCGGATCTTTAGCGATGACTTTTGCCCCCTGCATGTCTAGGCTGAATACAGGTGTAATTCCCGCGTCGATTAGTTTTTCGAAAACTGAGAATTGGTCAGCGCGTTGAACTGTTTCAGTTGAAATGATCAACTTCACGTGGTCAGACTTGGCGAATCGATCAATGGCTTCATCGACCCGTTGCTCAAGCAACCAATTGGCATCGATCAACAAATGAAATCCGGCCTCGATCAACGATTCAAAAACCGACCACGATGGGTTGGCCCCGGCGAAGCTGTCAATATCGGCCACATACAGCCAGTCACACCCTGTTTGAGCGAAAATTGCTTTGGCCACTTCTAGCGGCTGGCTGCTGTTGGTCAGTCTTGACTCCAACGGACGGTAGGCATCGCGGTTGCCACCCTTGGCCCAGACCACTTGGCCGATCATTAAGTCCATAACGGGTATAATTGAGCTGATGATGTCGCTCATAGATCACCGGGTTTTGTGTGGCTTGGAAAGTGGGATAGATGGTTAGCCGAAGTCGCAGACTTTGGAGGCTGTTGAATTTAGTCTGAATCGTCCGCGGCAGAGGCAAACAGCGGAGCGTACCGATAATATACCTCTAAGATCATTGCGGCCATGGCCGTTGTGTAAAGTCGGCCGCCTACAACTCCAGAGCCATGCTTGTCGTTGAAATGCCAACTGCCGGACTGGTGTCCGCCGGTCTCTTGTGTTCTGACCAAATAATCCCGCATTTGCTTATTCCAATCTTCCCAAGTTTCGTGTTGGGCGTGATGCAGCGTCAGCGTGCTATAAAAGTCAAAGTAAATATCTTTTTTGTCGATACCACGCGCGTGCAAAAAATCGCATCCGCGTTGTAGATCTGGATTGTCTCGAGGCATTCCCATGTACATACGGCTGAGTAGCGCAACGGCCGTTGGGCTAAGTTCCGCTTTAGGGTTTCTGGGAAGGTATTTGAATTTCCCGTAATCGTCGCGGCACGACAGAAGAAACTTATCTGCGCGCTCATAGACACTTAAGGGAGTTGCAATTTCAGCTTGATCAAGTGCCTTTAGAGCCATGATCTGCCAACCCGTGACCAGTACGTCGCCCGCATTTCCTGGCGCGTAACGCCAACCGCCGCGATTGTTCTGGGCAGCAATAAGATATCGCTGAGCTTCGACCAATGGCTCGCGCAATTGATCGTCACCGGTCATCGCAAATGCTTCGGCTAGTGCGATGGTAGCGATCGCATGGTAGTACATGCCTTTTGAACCAATATCGGTGAAGCTTCCTCCGTACTCCGGTATCAGCTTTTGTCTTTGAACTAAAAACCTCAATCCGTATTCAACTTGTTCTTGGTATGGACCGTCCTGATGTGTGTATCCCGCACCCAGTAGTGCCATCAGAGCTAGACCGGTGGCCGCGTTGCGGGATTTGCATGAACCACTATCGCCGCATTTGCCGCATTTCATTTGGAACCTCCAACCACCGTCGTAAGGGTCCTGATGTGCGATGATCCACTTAAGTGCACGTTCGACTGCTTTTTCGGATTCGGGTGAACCGCCACGAGCGGCCGCTAGACCTGCGCGCGAATCGGCGGCGCGGCCGGCGAGACTACCCCCAACGACGATTGTCTCAGCACCTGAGAGTGCGGTGTCGACGGTCGTTTCTGCGGGGGCGGTTGGCATAACGGATACGACTTCAACCACGGGCTCGATCAGTTCAATTTCCGATTCGGCCACTTTTTCAGGTTCGTCGCTGGTATCATCACGAGAATCTTCCACTGGCGACTCAAATGCCTCCAGCGTCTCGTTGATCGCCTCGTTAGGATCAGCGATCTCAGCGTTGACTTCCACTGATTCAATTGATGCGACAAGACTGATTACTTTCTCTGGCGGAGACCGCCAAGAGAAAAACAGCAACAACAGAATCCAGAACACATGCAGTAGCGTACTTGAGAAAAAGGCTGCCAGAGGATTTTTGCTGCGGCGGATCCGGGTGGCCAGAGTCTCGTTTTCCAACAGCGGTTCGATTTTGATCGAGAATGATGGGCTGGCTGTTGCGGTTGGCGGTAAGCTCGATTCAAGTGATCGTGAGGCAGTTTGTTTTGCTGCTACTGTGGGTAGCCGGCGCGTACCGTTTGAATTCTCTCGCCCGGCCGTTTTGCCAATCGAGTTGCGCGATGGAAAAGAATCTGAGTCAGACGAAACGGCCATGAATCGAAGCAACCAACGGATACAAAAACCCTGTAGCCACAATGAACTAGCGGGGACCTACCATCATAGTTCGACCGATCAGCCGAACGACCTGTGAAGTCGACCAAGATTCTTGCTTGTCGGGTCCAAATAGGCCGTCAAAGTTGACCTGATCCTCGTCAATGCGATCGGCGATAGAGCTACCTAGAGCGCCGCACGGAAGTTCGGATCATCATACGGACACCCATGCGCTTCATTGGGCCCATGTTGTGTCCTAGCCGACTTGCATTATCGATGGTGCGGCCGGCGATCTCTTGCCGATTCTGCAGTACCCAGTTAGCACCCCGCTGGTCCATTTCAGCCGCAAGAGCTTTACAGCGCCCGCAATCGGATCCCAATCCCATACGGTTAATGATCTTAGTCATTTCAGTACCGGGTCCTTGCGCAATTGCCGGTGAGACGATAGCTAGTGATAGCATCACCAGAGCAAACATTTGGATGAGTTTTTGTAGCAATTTCATGACGTTTCGATTTCCGAGAACATTTGGTTGTGTTCGAACGCTGTGGAGAGCAATCACCACGCGCACATTGAGACTGACCTCAGTTATTCAGTGATTGTAACGGTAATCGACGAATTTTTTTACCTAACCCTTACAACAAGAGTCGCGGTGCAATTAGGCATTTCGGATCGTCAGATGCCGATAAATTCTAAAGTCTCTTATCCCTGCAGTATCGACATTCAAAGCACGATGGCATTTGCAGCAAAACAATTTGGCTCGCGCGTTGCTAATCCGCAAACGGTATTAAATCATATCGGCTCACTTCCGGTAGATCTTTCCGATGATTCGTCTACGCCCGAAGCGAACACTGTTGAGGCTTCGGTCGGTTTGAGGATTTTCCAACCTGAAGAGAACACGCTTGATCAAGAACAGGCGCGACAGTTAGGCCAGCATTTGATTCGTTGGCGGGCTGAACTGGAAGCGGCTCAAGCTAATCTCGAACAGCAGCGGCAGCACGCGTATCACCAGCAGGAAGTCGATCAGCAGGAAATTGCCAGACGGCATAGAACTCTCCAACAGCGTGAACGGCAAGTGAGTTCTTTAGAAAATCAACTCCTGCAATTGCAAAACGACGTTATCGACGGCCACGCTGCTCTTCAAGAAGTTGCCGAAAAACTCTCACGAGAAGGTTTCCTTCACGTGGTCGATGAAGTGAAGATCGGTGCTCTCGAAGATTTGCGTTTCGAAATTTCCGAGCGATTCGACTATCTGATCGAACGTTGGGAAAAATTTCGCGATTCACGAGAATGTCAGTAGTCGCGACGTCACTTTTCGCTGTGCTGACTTCTGACTCAAGCAGAAAATATGCTCACAACATTGGCCAGAAATTCGCGCAGCTGATCTGCTTTTTCGTCTGACCAATCGGCTCCTTCAAGCATACTCTCCGGCGAGATATTTAAGGAACAGACATTCTCCCGATCGGATTGAGCCCGGGCATCAATAAAGGGCCGCTCCGCTTTTGGGCGAATCTCAAATTCGATTCCCATTTCTTCAGCGGCTCGTATCGCCGTAGAAAAATCATGACTGGACAAGTCGCCAGCGATGACAACGGTACGTCCTGCTAATTGGCTGTCGCAGCTTGTCAGCAATAACGTTGCTCGTCCAAATGTCTTGGCCAGACGATCTAGCTCCGTGTTGATTTTATGGAAAAATGGAAGGTAGAACGTTTCGCGTCGCAGTCGATGATCACTTGGTTTGAATTGAAGCTCAGAATCTTTGTATATGACCTCTTCGTTGACCGTCTTAGGATAAAGCATGCTGTTCGGTGAATCTTCAGGAGACTCAGGTAGCGGCTGAGTCAGATCAACCACCAAGGGTGAGACATTGGTAGCGATCAAACCCGTATCGCGCAGCTGAGGACATTCGCAAAGCGCGATTAGATGTCGATTGACCGAACGGTGGCCGATGGCCTGCTGCGTCATTGTATCGGCAATCTCAGGCGGAACAAAACTACCGGATTCGGCCAAACCGAACACTACAGAATTGAACGACTTGTGAAAACGAAAAAGTTTCATCGTTAGTCGCCAAGCTCCTTATTCATTAAGCCCCTTTTCGATCCCACGCACCGTCCGGCTCTGCGTTGGAAACAAGAAAGCCAACAACACTATGCCCAATCCGGCAATATATAAATTGACCCAACCATGATCTAGCAGCAACACCACAAGGTTGAGATAGATGCCGCCTTCAATCATCGCACATTGAATAACGTGTGATGTTTGCAATCCGCTCAGTAAGGTTTTTACATCGGTGTAATCAACCGGCTCAGACGCGTTTACCGTTTTTCGAAACGCAGGTCCAAAAAAGAAAGACAACAGATAACTGACCACGCCAGTGGCAGCGGCCAATAGGATCAGCATCTTGGGTTCGGAGTGCAGGTTATCTGTGTTGATGGCGGCAAGAATGACTGCGATAAAAAGGATCGGAGCCATCATTAATGCCATCGTGATCACCTGCATCGTTCTGACCGATGGCTGCAGTCGAGTGATCATTTCTGGGGGTACGTGAAGCATACGGTTTTCTGGTTGAGCTACGCTTCTTTGGAAATGCGTTCGAGCAATTTAGCGACCAGTTGCGGATCGTCTTGGGATTTCAGATGGTCGATCGTTTGCTGCTTGACTTCCAATTTCTGCAGATGGCCGACCAATCGCTCCCAGTTCTTTTCGCGCTTCTTTCCCTCGGTCAGGTACAGCTCGGTCACCAATTCTTGGGCGCGCTGAAGTGCGATATTCTCACGGTTGTCGTAATAATTCTTGATGACATTTTGTTGGTAACGGGAGAATTCAGCCATGAAGTTGTCTCAGGGAAGGATTGAAAAAGTTAGCGTCGATCACGCTGTTTCATCAAGTTTCGTCAACCATTGCGAACAGAATACACCAAATCAGCCCCATCGCGCACTTGCGGAGCTGTGCCGATTATAACGTCGCGGCGACAGAGCCCGCTAGCATCAGAATCTATGGTTGCCAAAACCGGCTTCTGGTAGCCTCCGATTATGGTCCACAACAAAAAATTGTCGCAAAAACCAACATTATTGAGCGTCTCGTTTTTGAAAACGATGGCGATGCTGTTGAGCATGCTTGCGACATTTTGGTGCGGCCTTCAAACGTCTGAAGCTGATGGGTTGTTGGACGAGGCACTGCCAGAGTCTTGGCAGTCCGAGGCAGCCCTAAATGACGTTTGCTTTATTGATCGTCAACACGGGTGGGCAGCAGGCGACCACGGCACCATTTTACGAACTTCTGACGGAGGCGAGACTTGGAAAACGATCGCACAGCTTAACCAAAACGTCATCGTCAACCGAGGAAGCAACGGGAACCTATCGCTGTCGGAGAAGCTACGCGGCGTCAGCAACCGACAGGTTGTAAAATCGGGGATTACCAATCGGCCTTGGAAACCAGAATTCACCTGCCAGCTGACAGGTATCTTTTTCTTGGACCAGAAACATGGTTGGGCCTGTGGTGGATACGCGTTGCCGTATCTTGATCGAACCCAGTCGGTTGTGTTGCGGACCTTTGATGGCGGTGTGACTTGGCAGGTGCTTCACAACACTGCAGCACCTGCGCTAAAGCAAATCCACTTCAACAGCCTTCGCAGTGGTTGGGCCGTTGGAGGCGGCAGCCACAAGTACCGCGGCGGAATCTACTTTACACACAACGGCGGCAGCACGTGGAGCAGTGATTCGCCAGAGACACCAAGGAAATCCCACCGTCGGGCGGCAAGAGATGGGGAAACTACAATTGGTGTTTCGGATCTGGGAGCAATCTCGTTTTCCAAACCAAACTCCGGTAACCCCGCAGACATGGATGCTGCCGCGATTCTTGGCACTGGCCCGCAGCATTTTGCTGATGTTGCCATCGCTGGTGAAAAAGATGCTTGGGCGGTTGGTCGAACGGGTGCCATCTTTCGCAGCGTCGACAACGGACTTTCCTTTCGACCGGCAAAATTGACCTATGACGATCAAAATCTCCAGCGACAAACTCTGTCGCTGATCGATTTCGAAACAGTGGCCGTAACGAATGATAAAATCTGGGCTGCAGGAAAACCGGGAAGCTGCTTGCTCTCGATCGATCGCAAGACCCGAAAGGTCAATGTTCATAAAACTCCCGTCACGACACCGATTCATAAGATCACTTTCGTAGACGCGCAGACAGGGTTCGCCGTAGGTGATCTCGGAGTGATTTTGTCCACCGTTGACGGAGGAGCGACATGGGAGGTCCAACGCGGAAGGCATCGTAGATTGGACGTACTGAACATCTGTGCCAGTGAAACCCATATTCCGCTGAACCTTTTGGCCGATTTAGGTTGTGAAAATAACTTGCTGTGTGGCACCGTTTTATTGGACAAGCATCAACGATCACTAACTGACGTACACGTTCATCAAGCCGCCGCTCGATGTGGTAACGCGACGATGACGCGGACGGTCAGGCAGTCTGAGAAAGATAACCCTGCCGCACGCCAGGGGCGTTTGTTGCACGACATCGTAAAGCAGATTCGACAGTTTCGTCCTTCCTGCATCGCAATCAACGGGGTAGATCAGTCGTTGGTCACCCAAGCCATTTTTGCTGCGGCTGACAGACGTGTCCTAAATCAGGATCAGACTGATCTTAATTTGGCGCCCTGGCATGTAAAACGTATGTTGGTCGCCGATTTGGGAGGTGGCATCAACATCAACAGTAACAAACTGCTGCCACTGGAAGGGCAATCGATCGCTGACAGAGTCATGATCAGCCGCTCGCTGTTGGGGATGAGCCTGCACGAGCAGAAGAATCAGTCTACGGAAACGTGGCGGTTGCTTCGATTCATCGGACGCGGCGATGGCGGAGAATCCACCACCGTCGTTCCTGTTGAGCAGACATCTCTGTTGAAAGGGATTGGGCAGGGCGCGGGTCGGGCTGCCAAAAGTCGGACTTCAACGGGTTTGGCCATTATTGAACGCGGTAGCCAGAAAAGGCAAATCTTCACGCGGTTGTTGAATACGGACATCCACGACGAAAAATCGATGAGCCTCTGGCAAAATGATTTGTTGACGCTGACGTTGGCCGTTGATCGACAGCAGGCCGGAAATTGGATGATGGAATTGGCCGACGAGTATTTTGCGGACGGTAATCCTGAGCTATCCAGTCGCACATTGCAGCTTCTGTCCACACGCTGGTCGGAGCACGCGTACGCACCAGCGGCGCGACTTTGGTTGGCGACGTATTTTTCATCTGATGAATTCAACCTCAAGGCGTTCTTCGACGCGCGGAACGCGGCCATCGCACAATTGCAAACGAAGCTGACGCAATCGAATCAGTCGGTATTACAAGATGCCACGGAAATCAAACAGTTGACGCAGATTCAGACCGACCAAATAGCCGGTGGAGACCAACGACTGTCTTGGCAAGCTCCAGCTCCAGAGCAATTGAAACAGCAGATCGAAGCAGCGCGGCTGCGACGCAGGCAAATGCACGATACTGCTGACATATCAGGGGATTCAGACTACGCGGAATTGGTTCGCCTAGCCGACGAGGTGGATCAACAACTTGGATCGGGAAATCGAACAGTATCCGGATCACAACCTCAGCCATACAGTTCAGCTTCCGATGAGGATCGGAGGCAGCGCGAGGAAGAGCAAATCAAAAATCAATTTCAGCTTGACCAATGGCTAGAGCAGCGTCATCAGCTCGCTGCAAAGTTTCTCAATCGGCTAAAGAGTCAGGATGTCGACTTCGCCCAATCAACAACCTGCCAACTGCTAGATTTAAAACTGTCTCAGTTTTCAATTGCCGCTCATCAACGAATCGAAAATTTGCAACAGAAACTGCGACATGCTGCTGATCCACAGGTGAAGCAACAGATTAGACTTGAACTTGCCGTTTTGCAAAATGCGGACGGCACCCGTGACGTTGCGGCATTGAGTGAGTTGGACAAACCCATATTTCGGTGCGTACGAGCGCAGACTCCGCCGAAATTGGACGGAGTTACCAACGATCCCGTGTGGCGAAAAGCTTACCAATCCAACGCCGTTTGCCGATTGCGTCATTCGCTACAATCTCAACAGTTGAATTCATCATCAGAAATCAAAATGGTTTCGTTCGAAACACCTGCCACCTCGGAACTCGTTGATTCATTGATGTGTGCGTGTGATGACAAGTTTTTATATCTGTTGGCGGTGATGTCGAAACTGCCCGATGAAAAATATCGTACGAGTTCCGGAAAACGACGACGGGATCCGAATTTGATCGGCCGGGATCGACTAGAGGTAGAACTGGATATTGATCGAGACAACCAAATCAAGTTTCGCTTCGCCATCGACTATCGAGGTTGGGTGGCTGAGAGCATTAACGGCATGAGTGCTTGGGATCCAACTTGGTTTGTTCAAACAAAAGAAACGGCGAAGAATTGGACCGCCGAGGCAGCGATTCCATTGGCTTCATTGTGGGGAGATGCGGGGCAGGGGGCAGACCCCCACTTTGCGCTCGATGAGGAAGTCGTTCGGACAATCGGCGATCCGAATTGCTGGTCGATTGGACTTCGCCGCAGACGCTGGGCCGATGAAGATTTTTGGGATACAGCGTTACGTGGTCCAGACGGTGAAGGCACATTGATTGACTTGATCAGCGATTCGTCGAACACCAACGCACTGCTGATCTTTGATTGATGCCGTTAAGCGTGGCCGTCAGAGCCTTGTTGATGGTAGAGTAGATCCGATCGTGTATCGC
>CAYTPS010000007.1:23634-36320 GCA_964439245.1 uncultured Pirellulaceae bacterium
ATGCTCAATCTTTCCTACATCGGTAAAATCCTTTTATCCGTGACCGCATTTGCGGCGTTGCCGAATGTTACGCCGGTTTGGTCGCAGGCCAACTCTAATTATGCCGACGACGTTTCTGCTTTTCAGAAAGTGAATTCATTCGAAACACTTTCGCTTTTGGCAAAACGTATTGCGAAAAAGACTTTTCAGCCGATTGCTGCACCAGCGAAAGTCCTCGCTGATCTTAGCTACCCCGACTATCAGAAAATTGAGTTCCTTCATCACATGGGTATTTGGAGCGACAGCAAAACTCCTTTCTGGTTTGAAACATTTCATCCCGGATATATTCAAGAAGGAAAAATCGAGATTTTTGCACTTGAGAACGGCGTTTCACGTCACATTCCCTACTCGCCAGAGCTGTTCGACTTCAAGGGTGTTGTGAATCCGGACAAAGTTCCAGCAGACACCGGTCATGCGGGTTTAAAGATTGCCGGCCACTTCACTCCTGCAAATGGCCAAAGAGACGATGCTGACAAGTTTGGACAAGAGTTGTTAACCTTCCTTGGGTCCAGTTATTTCCGCTCGCGACCGCGCGGATTAACTTACGGTGCTTCGGCGCGAGCCCTTGCAGCCAATATTTCGATGAACGTTCCCGAGGAGTTTCCCGATCTTCGAGCGTTTTGGATTGAAAAACCGTTGGACCAATCACGGACCGTTACGATACTTGGCCTACTGGACAGCCCAAGTGTCACCGGAGCTTACCGCTTTACATTCACCCCCGGTATCGATGAGTCGGGAGTTGATGTTAAAGCGCGTCTTTATTTTCGATCCTCCATTGAGAAACTGGCGTTCGCGCCCATCACCAGCATGTGGATGTGGGGCGATGGGTTCTCAGGACCGGAAACGGACAATCGCCCGGCCGTTCATGACTCGGACGGCGTACTGATCAACAGTGCAGAGGACGGTTGGATTTGGAGACCGCTGACACGTCATAGCTACCCATCGGTTTCATCCCGCAGAGTTGAGAAGCTAAAGGGATTTGGTGTCTTGCAACGCAACCGCGCGTTTTTCCATTTCGAGGACTATAACGCTAACTATCACAAACGCCCAAGCGTATACGTGACTCCCAAAAGGCCTTGGAAGGGTGGACGCGTCGAGATCATGGAGCTTCCGTCACCACACGAGGGAATCGACAACATCAACGCCTATTGGGTGTTCGACAACGATATCGAATTTAGCCGACCGATGAATATCGAGTACAACGTGAACTTTTTTGTGGGCGATGTCGGCGAACACGATACTTTGGGACGTGCGACGTCGTTTGCGGTAGAGCGGTCCAATGGCCAAATCGAATTGGAAGTCCGTTTCGCTTACGGCGCCATCGAACAGTATCGAGCCGACCCACTACCGACCGTCAAAGCAAACGTCGTGCGAGGGCGATTAATTGAACAGCGCGTTGAGCGCACTGATACCAAAGATCTGATGGCTACCGTAGTGTTGAAGCCCGATGGCGATGCGCCGATGGAGATTGAGTTGCTGCTAGCTCACAAAGGCAAGCAACTCACCGAAACGTTTTTATACGTTTGCCCAACGAAGAAACCAGTCATACCGAAGAATCCATAGTCGTTGGCCGGTTCCGCCGCCTCATGCTTTGAGGTGATCTACGTAGTTCCATTGTGGTCTGTGCCACTTCAACAACAGGCTTTGTCGCGCGAACCGATGATCTGCGATTGACTGAAGCGGAAGAATATAGATTTCCAATTCTGCACTGCGCTGAAGCCACATCGAGCAAGGGCCACTCTTGTCGAAAGTTCGCCGAATCCTTGACGCCAGTTGCTCCGTCTCGCCAGCGTAGAGCGCAGTACCATCACTTTCACGAATTAAGTAAACGCCCGGTCCTTGATCAACGTCTTCTAGCTGTAGCTGCGAAAACGGGATGCCGGGCATTCGTTTGATACCCGCTTTATTGAGTTGGTCGATGCCAAACGTTTTTGAAGTTTTTAGTTTCGATCGTTTCAAACCGTTGCTGCCGCCTTGTCTTACTTTTAACGCCGCCCAACGGTATTCCAGCGGCGTGAATCCGGGAGCGAAATCGGCAGCGATTTTATCGAACTGCGTTGCGATGCGTGGATCGCAAAACATCTCATCTAGGCCCATGCAATACTTGTTGCTGACCTGTCGCCAAGCGATCTCGCTGGCGAAGACGAAAGGATCGATTTCCTTCCAGCCGATATTCGTTTTTGTTTTGGTGTAGATTCCGGCTGACTTAAGTTTTCCCGCCTTGCGAATCCTAAACAAAAAACGATTTCGTTCGGCCTGCGTGCCTGGAACAGACAGTCGGTCACATGCCGTTTGAAAATTTTCGTTGAGAATTGGATCAGCAATCAGCCGGTCCACGGAGTAACCGCCGTTGGCGTGAGCGAAAGCTTCGACGATGCCATCCTGCTCTGCCGCAATCATGGAGTGAACTTTGTCTTCGTTTGGGAGCACCGTTGCGGTTAGCTTGTTTGATTTCTTCGTTACCGCTTTGCCGCGTTTCTTTTTCTTATTCAGCTCGTTCATCGAAGGTTCGTCGGCGCCGTTAAGTGCGTCGCCAACGGAGATCCGGTTGAGTCGCTCGGTCCCTTGCCGCACATAGTCTTCGGAAAGCTCAAAAGAAAAGTACCGGCGATTTAGCTTTTTGGCCACGGCGACGGTAGTAGAGCTACCTGAAAAAGGGTCAATCACAATGTCGTTCTCGGACGAACAAGTGCGAATGATGCGGCCCAGAAGTTGTTCTGGCATCTGGCAGCCGTGGAATCCGGCACGTTCCTTAAATGTTCCAGCAACGCGCGGAAAATGCCAAGTGTCCTCATCGGGATTGAAACCGTTGACCAATTCTTGCGGACGAAGGATCCACGTATCGTCGGGCATCCGGCCAATCGGATTAGCGCGAGCGTCGTTGTAAATCAGCTGCCGCGCCGATGGAACTCTTAAATCCATGTCCAAATGATTGAAGACAAAATCATTTTCATCTTTGACAAAGTGAAACAGATGGGCATGAGAGCGCGTGAATTTCTTCTTACAGTTGACACCAAACGTGTAATACCAAATCACCCAACTGCGGCAATGGAAGCCAATCTTTTTCGCCTCAACTTTCAGTTCGGCTGCGTATTCGTCTCCGATGGCCAGCCAGAAGGTGCCGTTGTCCTTGAGCACTCGAAAGATCTGCGACATCCAATCATGTGACCACTGAAGGTATTGATCGTCGTCCAGTGTGTCATCGTATTGATCGTACTTGAAACCAATATTGAAAGGCGGATCGGCAAAGGCAAGGTCGATGGTTCCTGCGGGAATTTTTTTCAGTCCAGCGATACAGTCGCCCTGATGAATTTTCCCCAACATTGAATCAGTCTGCGCGGCCATGCTTTCCTCGTGAATAGGTCACAAACATGATAGCCGCAGCACTGCGCCACCGGCAAGCCTCCAAACAGTTTGCCAAAAGACTACTATTTTGGGCACTGCTCTTGAATCTTGTTCTCAATCGCAACAGGATCAACTTTTCCGTCGGCTGGGAAAGGGCTTTCTAGCAACCACCAATCGACGCTGTAAGAAGCTTGCTCTCCAGGGCTTAGATTTTGCATCGGACCAATCGGTTCCACTTCGCAGCAAGGAATGAAGTCCTTGTTGGGATACCAGATCGATAGATTGATTCCTGCTACCTCTCCATAGTTGCGATTCTCAAATACCTCGAAACGCTTCACAAACAACAGATCCTCTTTCGACTGATAGGCAACCCAACCTCGGACGGAGTCAAATCCCATCTTCGCTGTCGATGGTGGTCCGTTAATAATCAGGAAATCGTCTTTGCGAATGACGGCGTCTTCTTCGGGCAGGATGTTAAGGTTTTTTCGGCTCAGTCCTAGGTAGTACAGATTCGGCAGTCGACTTTTAGATGAATCACAGGGGACGATCGCGATTCCGCCATGAGTGGCAAACGTCCGGCTCCAGTAGCACTGACGAACCGTTTTCTTCCCTCGGTTGAACACGGTTTGTGTGATGGTCAATCGTGATGAGTCCTTTGCCAGTTCAATTGTGCGTGCAACTTGCAGACCCGATTGCGGATCGACGAGGCTCGTCATCGTTGCCTTGCGGTCTCCTGTTGCCTTGAACGTCCACGGCCCTTCCCAAAGCGTATCGCCGCGCGCCTGAAGTTGTTCGGGGCCCAAGTCAAAACGTCCGGCGGACAGCAATTTTTTGTCGCCTGGTGGATCTGCGCTCCAGCCTGATTCGTCAGCCAAGTACAGAGCGTTGCGACCGTTGAGCTCGTACTTCAGGATTCGTCCGCCTCGATGATGCCCCAATACGATACGCGTCGTGTCGTTTTTCAGTTCAATGCATCCTTCGTAGTCAAACACTTTGACGGTAGACACACCTGCAAAGGTGTGTTGCTCTAACGGAGGTTGAGTCGCCGTTTGGGCATTCACTAGCGCGTGACCAAGCAGGCAGGATATAAAAACAGCAAGACTTAAGCGACAAGGCGAAGAAAATGGATTCATCGGGAGCTTTCTGGTCAGGGCCACGTTTGTACGGCGAACAGTCTAGCAAAAATCACGCTTTGACAATCCGAAGTTTTGTGATCCGCCACGGTGAGACCTAGGGCTTCGACAATAGCTAGTTTCATCGAATTGTCGCCAATATTCTTGCGACTGGGACGAATACGGTGTGTGTTCTTTATCATTCCAACCGGATCCGACGCGCCACTGCGTCATTGGCCAATCGCCACGGGCGTAACCATTGCGATCAACATTGTTGTCTTTGGTTTGCAGATGACAACTGCCGGATTTACAGACAGCCTCATGCTTGAGTTTGGAAGTTTCAATCCACTAACGTGGCTGACGGCCGCCTACCTGCATGCCGATTTTAGCCACATTCTTGGAAACATGTTGTTTCTGTTTATCTATGGACTGATCGTGGAAGGCAAAGTTGGCTGGTGGCGGTTCTTATTGATCTACAATACGTGCGCTATTTCATCCGGCATTTTGATTAGTCTTTGGACGATGTTCTATTCTGCGAGCGCGTGTTTGGGTGCCAGTTGCGCGATCTTCGGGCTCATGTTGATCTGTTTTCTATGGGCGCCTGAAAACGAAGTGTCATTCCTTTCGGTCGGAGTCTTTTTCTTTCGCCCATTCATTCACTACTTTGATGTGACAGTGCAAAATCTGTGTTTCTTTTTTGTTGCATTGAACTTCGTTATTGCTGCCTTTACAGAATTTGAGATGTCTTCAGAAATGCTTCATCTCTTGGGTGCTATTCCCGGAGTCGTGATAGGATCGGCGATGTTGAAAATGCGTCGAGTCAACTGCGATGGCCATGATCTTTTTTCCATCATGAGCGATAAACGCGGACAGTGCCAATTGACGGTCAAAGAACTGGCTCAACAGAAAGAAGACCGTTTGGCACAGAAACGTGAGCCACAGGCAGAATTTGAGAAAGGCATGGCAATGGTGAGTTTCTATGTTGCCGAAAAGCACTATGAAATGGCGATCAAGCGCTTCGAATCACTCAGACACCTCAAGAAAGACCTTGTTATGGATGAGTCGCTGATGGTGGAGCTAATCAATGGTCTTGGGAAAGATCCGGAAAAGATATCTGCTTATCGACGGATGCTAAAGCGCTACCTTGACCAATACGAGAGTCTTCGAATCCCGGTGACGATGAAGCTGGTGAAATTGATCTTAACTAACGAGCAAGCCCCTCGAAGGGCGCTACGTATGCTGTTGGACCTAGACCGCGATTCATTTGGCAAGAGGGAAACGAAAGCGTTTCGCAAACTGATAGACGAAGCACAAAAACAAATTAGAGAAGGAGTGATCGAATTGCAAGCCAACTAAGATGTCGAATAGGCCGGTTTTGCCGCTGTCGCCATTGGAACGGATGCGGTCGATGGCTGGTGGTCGGCCGCGAAAACGCCTTCGAAAGCGTCCTGATGAACCGATGTGTTGGTCGAACAACGGAATGGAATCTCAACATCCATGCCAGATTGCTTGACGATTTCCACGCACAAGGTTTCCAGTTGAGCAACCGCATTAGAAAAATTCTTGGCAAATTGGCCGTTGCTCATCTGTTCCAGCAAGCGCGAATTCGATTCGCGCACGATTGGGATCTGTGAGATGTCAATGCAGCCGCGCGATTCATCCGATGCGGTAGCGTCATGCCACTGACTGAAAAAATCTTGCATGAAATGATTTAATTTTCCAAGGCGCGAAAGTTTGGTCATGTTACGCAAGTACATCGTCTGATTGCACATTTGGTCGTGCATGAAGATGTTCCCTGTGATCGACCAGTACATCATGTAGTCCCACAAGATTTTTACCGGCATCACAACCGGATTGCCAAAGATACGATACTGATTCAAGTACGCCGTTGAGGTTCCGTAGTAGAACTTTTTGAAGATCTTGTCATAAGAGAAAGCGCGAATGCGGAACCCCTTACCGGCAAGGTCCCGTCGAATCAGGTCCGTCAAGAAGGTGTTGGAGAACGCGATAAAATCGCTACCCGGTGAATAAAACGGGTCATGAAAGAAACCAGCCTCGCCGGTGATTCCCCAGCGCTGTCCAGAAAAGACTTGCTTGCATTCCACCGAGTAGTGTTTGATCGCGCGGAAATCCTGAACGTTATCCAGATTGGATTTAACGGCGTCGGCACATTGTGGCTCATGTTTCTCCAACCACTTGATCGCCTTGTCCATTGAATTGAAATCACTCAGGGAATGGAACTCTTCGGCCGCAACAATTCCCAGTGACGTTGAACCAGAGGCCAGTGGAATCATCCACACCCAGTAGCCCTCTCCCATCAGATGGTTGGTACTGTACCCCCGCGCAAGTTTCCCATCGTGCCCTTGTTGCCACTGGGCGTCATCGGTCCAGTCATCGATTTTAATGTGCTTACTGATGCGGAACCAAGCAGCGTTGGCAATGTGGGGTGATTCCTTTTTCAATCCCAGTTGCCTTTTCAGAAACGCACGACGACCACTGGCGTCGACCACCCACTTGGATCGAATCGTCTCTGGTTTTCCGTCCCACTTGTAGTCGACCTCATGAAACTGTCCCGATTTACCCAACCGAATATTTTCAATCTTGGCACTGTCAATGAAATCAATTCCCCTGTCCAAGCATTGATCGGCTAGATAGTTTTCAAAACGTCCCCGATCCAATTGGTAACTCGGTGCGGGCGCATAGCGCTTCCCACCGAGTTCTAGTCGGTCCTCAATTCTCGAATTGTCACCGGCGGGGAAAAAGAAACGCAGGCCAAGTTTTGGTAGTTGGTCGTTAAGAATATGGTCCTTGAGGCCCAATACTCTTGAGAAATAGTGTGCGGCCACTTCGACGGTGGATTCGCCAACTTTGTGCGCAGCCTCGTCCACGGGGTGCATGCGTTTTTCAAGGACAGTCACTTGAGCCTTTGGCGATTGTTGCCGAATTTGCAGTGCCAACGAAAGCCCTGCAAGGCCTCCGCCAAGGATCGTGATATCGGATTGATCGTGTTTCATCATGTTAGATCTTCAAGGCAGAAAAAATGTTACACAAATGATTCTTCTCGGGGAGCGTGCCGACCATGGCATTGGGCAGGCCCGCTTTTAATTCTGGCTGGTATTGCAAAACGCGTTGAGTTATCTCACCCACAAGGTCGCGGCAGATTTGTACGTTGCCAAAGAAACGTTGTCGGAGATCGGCATCGCTGAGTTTCTCCTTAAGCTCACGATTCATGCGCGTCATGATTTCGATTTCATTTTGATCGACGAATGCGGCATCAGCATGATCCGTTTTTTCGATTTCGTACCAATGCCGAAAGAAGTCCTGCATCTTCAGATTCATGTCCCGCATCTCCTCGATGCCTTTGGACAGAGACTGGATGAACATCGGGTCGGTCAATTTCTCATTGAAATACAACAGTGCCGGAAATCCCCAGTAGATCGCGTAGTCCCAAACAAACTTTAGCGCCATGATGCGGGGGTTGCCGAATATCGGATACTGGTCTTTGTAGGTCAGTAGGTTGTTTTGGAACAACGTCAGAAAAACACTCTGCAGCGTCGGTGCAAGTTGTTCGATTGAATTGCCGGCCATATCCTCTTCGATAAGTTTGGCGATCATCGTGTTGCCGATTGCAATAAAATCGCTGCCCGGTGAGTAGAATGGGTCTAGCAGCGCCGCAGCTTCGCCGGTCAAACCCCATCGATCGGACGAAAACACCTGTTTCGCTCCGCGGGAGATTTTTTTGACCGCTAAAAAATCTTGCACGCTTTCTCGGTGAGGATCGATTGCGTCGGCACATTCGGGTTCATGCTTCCTTAGCCACGCCATCGATTTATCAAAGCTATTGAATTGTTGAAGGGGATGTACCTCCGGATCGGCCACGATACCGATGCTGGTTGAACCTGTCGCCAGAGGAATCAGCCACACCCAATAGCCTTCACCCATCAAGTGATTCGTACTCAGCCACCGTCGGGGCACTTTACCGATTGCCGATTGCCACTGCGGATCATCACACCATGAATCGACCTGAATGTTGCTATCGATGCGAAACCACGCGGCGTTAATGTTGTGCTGCAAGTCCTCGGCCAGATCAAGTTGGCGTTTGAGAAAACTAGCGCGGCCGCTGGCATCGACGACCCAGCGGCTGGTTAGGGTATGTTCGACGCCGCCACGCTTAAATGTGATGGAGTGTTGTTCTTGTTCGCCACCTGCGTCAGCGGCCGTTAGTTCGATTTGTTTGACTCGGCAACCCGAGAGAATCGTGGCACCAGTTTTCTCTGCGTGATCTGCCAGATAATTTTCCAATCGTCCGCGATCGACTTGATAGCTAGGGGCCGAGAAAAATTCGCTGCCGCCAACCTCGGTCCCTTCAGCCAGCGATTGATGCGGTGACTTAAAGAAAAACCGTAAGCCAAATTTTGGCAGTTGCTGATCAACCAGATGCTTTTTCAGTTGTAGTTGTTCACCGAAATAGTGTGCTCCAATTTCAACCGTGGACTCGCCGACCTTGTGAGTCGTTTCACTAACGGGGAAACTGCGTTTCTCGATCACAGCAATCCGCAATTGTGGATGCTTCATCAGCAACTGACGCGTCAGCGTCAGTCCGGCTAGTCCGCCGCCCAGAATGGCGACATCGTATTGGTGATTTTCTGCAATCATTATTGTTGAGTCGCCTCAAATTGTTGGCTTTTGGGTTGCGGAGGTTTGTGATGCCCGATTTCAGTAATCCAATACCGTTTTTTCTCTAACGGGTAAACGGGCAGCTCTACTTTGCGGCGCTTTTGGCCATCGAAGATGTTTTTTAACGCGATTTGGACTCCGCCACTATAAAGTGCTGCAGCACTTCGGAGAATCGCATCGGAGGCAGATTCGGATACGTGATCGCAGCGCGGAACGATCGCACGTGACTTTATTTTGCTTGATAGCTGTTCTTCTTCGGCAGTAGTTGGATGGATAGCTAGGACAAAATGGCTTTCTATCTCATCGACCGCGGCCAGCGTTTTTTCAATGTCGTTTTTGCCGCACCCGTGCAAGCAGTGTTCGCGCCAGTAACTTCCGCTCAAAGATTTGTAGACGGGCACTTCCGAACCACTGACACTGCAAATCAGCTTCCGGTTGGGTGGGTAGAAGTTTAGAGTGTCCGCATACGCTTCAAAAGCATCCAACATGTTGTTGATCTCTTCTTCGGTCGCACCGGAGGTTTTTCTTTGGAGCAACGCTTCGCGCGCTGCCACGAGTGTCGCGGCCTCGAGAAAACACAACCCACCAGCCGAGCAGGCGGCAAGGTACTGACCGACGCCAGTGCCGGCAACACAGTCCGGTTCGAGGCCCCAGTGCTCCCACAGCTTGACCAGATTGGCCCCAAGTGCAAATAACGCAACGTCGCTGTCGATTGCGTCGGTATCGAATTCACTTTTACTCGTGATGGTCTTCCAATGGTCTGAAATCGAAAACTCACTCAATCGTTGTTTTAGCTCGTTGACAAAATTGCGTACGACAGGGTGTCGTTGGGACAGCTGCGCTAACGTTTGGCTGGCATTGGTATTTTGGCCGCTGAACCAGAAACAGACTTTCGGATTCTTGGTAATTGCGCTTTCGATTTCGGATAAGTCATCGATTTGCTTCCGCAGTTGGGTGGCGGCGTCTTGTTTGTTTGCCGCCACGACGGCGATACGGTGGTCGAACTGTCGGCGGCCGACTGCCGCACTAAAACAAATGTCAGCGAAATCGGCATCGTTATCGGCCTGAAGATAATTTTCATATTCGGTAACGACGCGTTTGAGGCCTGCAGCGTCTTTCCCGCTTACCACCAGAAGGTCTGCAGCATCTTCTTCGCTAATTTCCGTTTTAAGTTCTGCGTCGTCGACTTCCGGCGGCGCTGACGCCAACACGATATGGGCATTTGTTCCGACCAAACCCAATGCCGTCACACCGGCGTAGCGCGTCTCGCATTCTGGCCACGCTTGCTGTTGGTTGACCATTTTTACTGGCATCCGATCCCAAGGAATGTGGGGACTGGGTTGTTCGAAATGCAATTGTTGTGGCAGCGTGCCAGTGTGGATTGCCATGACTGTTTTAATCAATCCCGATACGCCGCCGGCGGCCTCAAGGTGGCTGATGTTGGCCTTCACCGATCCCACCAGCAACGGATCGTCGTTACTACGACCTTTACCGTACACAGTCGCGGCTGCCGAGAGCTCCATCGGATCACCGTATTCGGTGCCTGTTCCGTGAGCCTCGAGATATTGCACTTGGTTGGGCGCGACCCGCGCGTCGGCCAACGCGTCAGTGATCACGCGTGCCTGCGCCTTTCCACTGGGCGCGGTGATGCCGCCACTAAAACCGTTGTGGCTGACCGCGCCGCCTTTCACGACAGCCAGCACGCGATCACCGTCAGCACGTGCGTCGCTTAGCCGTTTTAAGACCACGACGCCACAGCCTTCACCGCGCCCAAAACCGTCAGCATCGGCGCTGAACGATTTGCAGCGCCCCTGCGGCGAAAGTAAACCGGCTTTGGACATCAGCAACGAATTCACTGGAGCAAGAATCGCGTTGACGCCTCCCGCCAGTGCCATGTTGCAGGCACCCTCTTGGAGGCTACGCATCGCTTGATAAAGTGCGACCAACGAACTGCTGCTGGCCGTATCGACAGCGACGCTAGGTCCTTCGAAACCGAAGTGGTAACTGATTCGTCCCACGCCGGCAGAGTGTGATAGACCAGCGCCCTGAAATGCTTCGACGATCTCCGGATTCTCCAGCTTCGGCAGAAACGCGTAGTCCTGTCCCATGATGCCCATGAATACGCCGACTTTATTGTCGGCCAGCGGTTGCGGGCAAATTCCGGCGTGTTCGATAGCGCGGTAGCTGTGTTCGAGCAACATCCGGTGCTGCGGATCGATCCAGCAGGCTTCTTCGGCGCTGACATTAAAAAACGGAGCATCAAAATCACCGATGTCGTCTATAAAGCCACCCGAGCGCGAGACCATTTTTCCGGGCTGTCGATCGGCCGAGTAAAATTTGTCGACGTCCCAACGGTCCGATGGAATATCGCAAACCGAATCCACTCCGCCGAGCAAATTCTTCCAGAACTCGTTTGCATTTCGCGCGCCCGGAAAGCGGCAGCTAAGTCCAACAATTGCGATGTCTTCGGCTGAGCGTACATGCTTGCCGTTGTCGGCTGTTTCGCCCGGTGCAGCGGACTTTATGCCATCAGTTGTCGTACCGGAAGTGCCGGCTTGGTCGCTTTCTTCTACCAATTCAAGAACGTGATCGGTGATCGCATTGACCGTATGGTGATCGAACAACATGGTTGGCGCGATGGTGAACGCGTCGCCCATCAGCATCTGCAATTCGGTTCCAAATTCGACCGCCATGAGAGAATCGAGTCCCATTTCGATCAGTGGTCGATCAGCATCGGGTTCTCCATCGGTGGCGAGGATTTCTTGCAGTAGGTCCGAAACGGTGCTTTTCAAGGTTTCGCGCCGCGCGGGCCCCTTTAGTTTTTTCAGCTTGGTGACAAATTCACTGTCGCCAAGTCCCGTTCGTTTGCGAGATGGAGCCAGTCCTTCGAGCAGACTAGGAGATTCGCCGCCGAGTCCCATTTGCATTCGACGCCAATCAACGTCCATGACGGTAGTCTGCGTTAGGTCACCGGTGATCATTTTTTCCATCACCTCGTGAGCTTCGTCATTGGAAAGCGGTGTGATGCCCTGAAGCGCCATCTGTTTTAGGATGCGAGGATCGTCGGCCATTCCTGCAGCCCACGGACCCCAGTTAATTGCCAAACCCGGCAAGCCCATGGCTCGACGCTGCCACGCCAGACCGTCAAGGTAAGCGTTCGCCAACGCGTAATTGCTTTGGCCACGCGAACCTAACACCGACGCCACAGAGGAATAAAGAATGAAGAAGTCGAGGTCCAGTGACAGCGTTGCTTCGTGCAAAAGACTGGCGCCGACAATTTTTGGGGCCAGTACTTTTTCAAATCGTTCCCACGTTTGGTCGGCGACTAGACCATCCTCAAGCACACCTGCTGCATGGATGACACCTTTGAGCGGCAACAAATCGTCCCCAAAGCGGGTCAGCAGTGTTTTTACTTCCTCCGGATTACCAAAATCGGCATTGGCGACAATGACTTGGCAGCCCGCCTCACTAAATTGATCTAGAAAGGCCTGCGTGGCTTCGTCGGGAGTTCGG
>CAYTPS010000007.1:36330-39015 GCA_964439245.1 uncultured Pirellulaceae bacterium
GCGAGAGACCAACACGACCTGACCGGCTCCTTTGTCGGCCAACCATTTTCCGGCTTGGCGTCCGAGTGCGCCAAGTCCTCCGGTGATCAGATAGCTCCCGCCTTGGTCAGCGCTAAAAGTTTCCGGCGAAGATTTTAGTTTGACGGGTTTCAACCTAGGCACATAGAACTCGCCGTCGCGCACGGCAAATTGGCTTTCGGTCGTTTCGGTGGTAAGGAAATCAAACAGTGATTGCGTTTGGTCGTTTTCTGATTCGAGACTTTCAAGATCAATCAAACGGCAGCGTAGCTCCGGTTGTTCAGCACCGATCACACGTGCAAGGCCAGCGTACTTGGCCTGCGAAACGTTGACCGGGCCATGATCGCTATCGATCGGTTCGGTGGTCATACCACCGGTGGTCAACCACTGCATGCCGCACTCAAGTCGACGGATGCCCGCATCGGTCAATGTGCTGAACAAATTCAAGACGCTCTCGATGTGAGCGCGCGTTGGAGTAGAATTCGCTAAATAGCTTTCACAATCATCGGCCACACACCATGCAATCCCGTCGGGAGCATAATTGGAATCTTCCTTTGATAGGTGCTCAAAGACGGATTCCCAATCCGTTCTCGATCCGTTAATTGAGATCGATTGGTCGACGATTTGTCGGTCGGTTGATGCGCACAGTGTTACGCACGCCACGTCATGTCCGGCAGCGCTGAGTTTTTCACCAACCGATGCCAGCAGTTCTTGGGCGGACTGGCCAGTGCCTTCATTGTTTTGACAAACAAGCAGCCACTTCCGTTTGTTGGCACTGGCGGCCGGCAATCGATACGGCTGCCACTGCATCTCATACAGAAGACGCGCCGCTCCGTTACCGCCCATCTTTCGTAGCGCTGCCCGGTTCACTTGGCGAACGGTCAGTTCGTCCAGTTCTGCGATCACGTTTCCGTCGCTATCGTACAAAGTCAGATCGGCTGTGCGCAAATCGCCATCGGGTTTGGTCCATCGCGCGTGACACCAAATTTCGTCATCGACCGATTGGTAGAACTGAACGCGCTTGATGCCGACCGGCAGAAATAAATTGTCTTCATCACGCTCAAGAATTCCAATGGCCAATGAATGAATACAACCGTCAAGCAGTGGAGGCGCGATGTTGTACCCTCGAACATCTGATTTGCTTGAAAGCTGCGCTAGGACGCCGTCGTCTAAGGTGGCAATCGTGTCGATCGTTTGAAAAGCAGATCCATAGGCAAGTCCCAAATCGGCCATGCCCGCGTAAAAGGAATCCGCCTCGACGTTGTGAGAGAAATCGGATTTGAGTTTTGCAAGGTCAACTGATGGCGGTTGCTCCGCATTGGCGTCGCCTGACGCGGCCAATGTGGCCGTGAAGTGCCGCGACCAAGTTCCCGACTCACCGGTCGCCGAATAGGTTTCTATTGTTCTGCTGTTGTCATCGGACCGGACAACGGTCTGTAACGCCGTGCGTGATGACGGGCTTAACGGTTGTTCAAATTTTGCATCGGTGATGGATCCAAATCCAGCATCTGATTTAGCGACCTTTAGTGCCATTTCGATAAATGCGGCGCCCGGCATTACCGCTTGGCCCATCACTTCGTGATCCGGCAACCAAACAGGACTGTCGGATTCGACGTGCGTCTCGAAACGCTGCTCGGATTTGCTGCCCGCCAGTTGAATCTTACCTCCCAGCAGTGGGTGAACCGTATGGTGAGCGGCATGAGCGGCTCTTGGTTTATCTGGTCCCCAAAAGCGACGGCGCTCAAACGGATAGGTCGGTAACACTACCGGCTTTCGATTTTCTCCGACATGAATTGAACGAAAATTTGCGTTCACTCCGCAAGCGTACAGTTTTCCGATGGCGCTACAGATCGAGGTGGCGTCGTTGCCATCGCGTTGCAGACACGCGATCAGATGTGACTGAGGAGATTTCCATTTACCACTGGCCATCTGGGTCAGCACCGAATGCGGCCCCAATTCCAAAAGCAGCTCGCAACCCAGCTCTTCGGCCGCTTGCAAGCTCTGGCTGTACTGAACGCTGTGACGAATGTGGCTTGCCCAGTACTGGCCATCCAAAACAGTATCGGGCGGCAACACTTTTCCAGTAACATTACATATCAACGGTAGCTTCGGCCTGTTGAACTTAATCCCGCCAGCAATTTTTTCGAAAGGTTCCAAAGCCGGTTCCATCAAACTGCTGTGAAACGCGTGTGATGTTTTGAGGCGTTTGGTGCGCGCTGATTTATTCGCGAAGTGAGCTTCCGCAGCTTCGATGGCGTCAGTTGGACCGCTGACGACGATGTGAGAGACGTTGTCGGCCGCCAAGGCAAGACCCTCAATCGAATCAGTGGTTACTTTGACCGAATCAATCGACGCAAACACGGCCAGCATCTCACCGCCGGCCGGCAGTGCGCCAATTGACCTGCCGCGGTGGCTGATTAGTTTCAATCCGTCTTGCCACGACATGACACCCGCGACGCATGCCGCCGCGTATTGTCCAACGCTATGGCCCAGCACCGCATCGGGGCTAAGTCCCCAGCTTTGCAGTAGTTTGGCCAGCCCCATTTGCACCGCAAAGATCGCCGGTTGAGTCCATTCGGTTTGGTGAATTGATGTTTTGTCGCCGGCAAACATCACGTCAATCAGAGAGCGTTCCCGCAGCGGCATGAGCCACGCGTCGCATTGATC
>CAYTPS010000008.1:0-8076 GCA_964439245.1 uncultured Pirellulaceae bacterium
GACTGTATCGCCTGCATCTGATAGGGATGAAAAGACAAAGATATCTGCGCCAGAGCCGCCCGTGATGAGATCGTCACCCATGCCGCCCGTTAAAATGTCGTCGCCGGCATCACCGCTGATTTTATCGTTTCCGTCACCGCCATTTACGATGTCATCGCCGTCTCCTGCTCGGATGTCATCGACACCTGAACCGCCTTCGATCGTGTCGTTCCCGGCGTCGCCTGTTATGCGATCGTCGCCCGCACCGGCCAAGATCAGATCCGCTCCTAAATCGCCTTTGATCGAATCCTTCCCAGCACCAGAGCTGACGGTGTCGTTGCCTTTGCCAGCGCTTATGCGATCCGAGCCGGAGCCAGTGACAATTGAATCGTTGCCGTCAAACGTACTGACGACATTTTTGCCATCGCCAACATCGATAATGTCGTCCCCGCTGCCGGATCGAACGTTGTCGTTGCCAAAAGAGGCCGTTACCACGTTGTCCCCGTTACCGGCATCAATGCGATTGTGGCCTGCACCTGCATCAATCTTATCGTCGCCTTCGCCGCTGTAAATCCGGTCGGCTGCTGACCCGGAGGTAATGCGATCATGGCCTGCGTCAGAGTAAACGCTGTTGGCCCCTTCACCTGCGTCAATGGTGTCGTCGCCTTCTCCGGAGTAGATTCTATCGGCTCCGCCACCGCTCGTGATGTTGTCATTTCCGGCGTAGGTGTAAATTTTGTTGGAGCCGCCTGTTGTGTAAACGGTGTCTGCGCCGCCGCCCAATCGGATTGAGTCATTTCCGGTGCCTGAGGTCACTATATTTGAGCCACCTTTGGATGTGACCGAGTTGTTGCCGTCGCCAACATGGAAGATGTCGTTGCCGCTTTCAGACGTGACCCGATCTGATCCAGAACCTGTGATGATTTGGTTGTTACCGGCCATCGCATAAATTTTGTTCGTACCATTGCCCGCATCAACCACGTCGTCGCCGTTGCCCAATCGGATCGAGTCATTGCCACCAAGCGCAGTAATAGTGTTGTTCCCGGCGGTGGCCGTAATCATGTTGTTGCCGTCGCCTGCATCAATGACGTTGTTGCCAGCCCCGGCGTAAATGCGATCATGGCCTGAACCTGATTTGATGTAGTCAGCACCATATTCAGCGTAAATTACATCATCGCCCGCACCGGAATCGATCACATTGTTCCCTGCACCTGCGCGAATTTGGTCTCTGCCATCTCCGCTGGTCACGGTGTCGTCGCCGTCCCCAGTGCTAATTCGATCGTTACCTGCGCCGGAGTCGACGAGGTTGTTTCCGCTTCCAGCTTGGATTTGATCTTTGCCATCGCCTGTTGTGATCGTGTCGTCACCGCCCAAAGCGTCTACACGGTCATCGCCCGATCCGGCGTCGATGTCATTGTTGCCCGTGTTTGCGCGGATTTGGTCGTTGCCATCGCCGCCTGAAATAGTTTCGTCGCCGGTGCCTCCGTAAATGCGATCATGGCCTGCCCCGCCATGGATGACATTGTCTCCGGTGCCGCCATAGATGCGGTCGTTCCCGGTTCCGCCATCGATGAAATCGTCGCCTGACCCACCATACAATGCGTCTGCGTCGTCACCGCCGTCGAGTGTGTCATGGCCGTCGTCGCCGTAGATTTTGTCGTTTCCATCCCCGCCGAAGGCTTCGTCGTTGCCTTCGTTTCCGTAAAGGGTGTCGCCGGCCTTTCCGCCTTCCAATGTGTCATCACCCGCAAGGCCATAGAGCTTGTCTGAACCACCATTACCGCTGATGAAATTGTCTGCAGCATTACCTGTGCCGCGGTCACGTCCATTTCCAAGCAGTAAGTTCTCGATCACAGTTTCTTCGGCAACGTAAAGATCCTTGCCGCCAACTCTGCCACGGACACCACTTTCAAGGGATACTGTGACTGGAGAGTTGATGGCACTGATGTCCAACGTGTCCGTTCCACCGTCGGTGTCTTTCACGACGCTGTTGCGTGTGGTCCAATTGCGTACGAACCCGTCATCGATTGTGTAAACGTCGTTGGCCGCACTCGGATCAGGTTCGGGGTCTGGACCCGGAGACGTGCCGCTTTCGCCAAGCATGAGCCGCAGGTCTTCGGATGCCATAACGCCTGACAGAAAGGCGAGTTGCGTTTGAGAGCCTTCGTGATGAACGACCAACCAAGACCCTCCGGAAGCTGATGCCAAACTTAGGATGCCATCGCCGACAGGATCACCGCCAGAGTACCCGATAGAGGCCAAAAGACCCGTTACATCAATGCGGTCGTCATCGCCAAAATCGAAATCGTTTATTGTATCTCCGGCATCGGACAGGGCGGTATATTTGAAGATGTCGGCGCCCGCGCCACCGGTCAGTTGGTCTGCGCCTTGCCCACCTATCAGTGTGTCGTTGCCGCCATTTGCAAGGATGACGTCCTCGCCCGCGCCGCTGTTGATCTGATTGGCCGCTTCGTTTCCGATGATGTAGTCATTACCGCTGCCAGTTGTGGCATTTTCGATGAGTGTGTCACGCCCGATTGAAAAGTTACCCTTGCGCCCGTTGAGGTCGGAATAGGTCTCTTGGTTCAGATTCAGCATTTGGTTGTAGCTGCGAGATCCAAGGTCAATGAGATCAATTCCACCACTGTCTACAATCGCAATGGCCTTGTTGCTTGGCAAATCCATGCCAAAGCGCCCGGTGGTTTCGTTGTCTCCATAAACAGTGTTTCCTGATTCGACATTTGTTGGAGTGCCATACAGCATTTGGATTGCTGCAATATCGCCAAGCTGAAGGGAGCCGAGATATGTAGGCGTTGCGTTCGTCCAGGAATTTTCGCCTTGCGAGAAATAAGACATGACAGAGGTTTGCCAGCTGTCATTGGCAAAATGCGCGTCGGAGGAGTAGCTTGCGCTGCCGTTGTAATCACCTGTGTGCCCTAAGCCGAGCGCATGGCCGATTTCGTGCATATATGTTTGGAAGTAGTAGTCGCCGTAGTTTGCCCATGACGTGTGGATATTGATGTTTGATTTGATGATGTGTCCGCCGGATACATACGAACTTGCGTAGGCTCCGGACTGGGTGTCATCGAACACCATTTGGGCGGCTGACTTGACGACCTCTTGGAAGTTTAGCCCGCTTACAGCGGTCCATGCTTCGAATGCTTTTAGGGCCGTGGCAGCACCGTTGCTGGTCAAACCATCTAGATTGTAGGTGATCGTACCGCCGGTCTCGACGTCGTAATGCCGTGCCGATGTTGATTTGTCCGCCCAAAACCCTTCGGTCAGATAGGTCGCAATTTGATCATAGGTGTAGACCGGTTTTCCATTGGATACGGTCATGTTGCCGTTGGGCAAATTGGTCGTACCGTGAGTGTCGTAGTGTTGATTACTGGGGTCGCGTGCTTGGCAAAGGGTACACATAACAAACTCCTTAAGGAGAGGAACATTTACAAGGGGAGGTCGGACAGTCGGATCAGCTGACTGGCAAATTCGCGCAACATGGGCGCGGTGATCTTCGTATCGAGGACGTTCAACTCGACACTGGGGCTTTGAGATTTTCGCCCTTTGGGATCGGTCCAGGTCAACGTGCCGGACAAGGTGTGATCGTTTATCACTGCCGGTTGAAACTGTAGAGTGAGTTGCGCAGAAATTGCTGGCTGGGATTGCGTTAGAATGACGACGTCACTTTTGGGCGCAATCCTTTGCAGCTCTTGCGACAGGATTTCACAAAACTCTGCGAGTTCTGCCTTTGGGCAGAAGATGTTAAGTGTGGCATGTGACGCATGTACCGCGCTGTGAAGTGATGCGGCCAGCACGAGGGTCGAAACAAAGGCAAATCTGCCGGGCTTTTTCATGAGAGCATATCCAGAATTTTGAGGCGAACGCACAATGTGCAAGTCGCGCCGTTCTGGCTGCTGAGCGATTCTTAGCAACAGATATCGAAACTTTGGGGGCGGCAATAAGGCGGCAAAACGTCAGTCCTAACGGCAGGTTAATTTGCGTCAGTTGTTGTGATGTCTTGAGCGCCGAGCCCTTGTCTATTTTCTTTGTCCTTGGACGATCCGATCAAGGATCATCGCGCAGAACAGAATAGAGAACCCGGCCAAAATACCCTGTCCTACATTCGCATATTGCAATGCTTCGAGAACGTCTTCACCCAGACCTTTGGCACCAATCAGGGACGCGACCACGACCATAGCCAAAGACAGCATAATGGTCTGGTTGATCCCGGCGCGAATGGACGGGCTGGCCAAAGGCAGATCTACCCGCGTGAGCAAGTACCATTTGTTTGCGCCAAATGAGATCGCGGCTTCGCGCACGCTTTCGGGAACTCCTCGCAAACCCAGCACCGTAAGGCGAACTACAGGCGTGCCGCCAAAAATCATCGTCGTTACGACCGCTGCAGGCTTGCCGGTCCCGAAGAACGCAATCACGGGGATCATGAACACAAAGGCGGGCATGGTTTGCATGAAATCCATGATGGGCTGGATGAATTTGTAAAACCGGGGCCGGCGCGCGCAAAACATCCCAAGCGGTATGCCAATTGCAATCGACAGACAGGCTGCGGTGCCGAGCAGGGCCAGCGTTGTCATGGCTTTTTCCCAAAAGCCGAGCAAGCCCATGTAGGACAAAAACGCCGCTGACCAGATGGCCGTTCGAATACCCGCGGTGAGCCACGTCAACAGGATGATGAGGCTGGCGATAACGATCCACGGTGTGCTGACAAAGACCAACTCTAGGGCATCAAGGATCAGTCGAATTCCATATGTGATGAAATCAAACAGCGCCTCGCCATTGGCCACGCAAAAGGCGAAGAAGGCTTCGACCCATGCTATGCTTTGTAGGCGGTATTCTGGGTTGGTTGGGAATTCGCTGAGCAGGCTGTACCGTCCCGGAAAGCTGTAGTGCAACATTGCTGCCAGAACGATCAACCCCATGAAAATCGCACTGAAGACGATGTGGGACACGGGCATGCCCGAGCGAATGGAGCGATCAGAGAGCCAGTCAGAAAAGCGCGCTTCCAAGGCCCAATTGGCCACAATGGATTGAATGGCTTTCACGATGATTAAGATGATCAGACCGCTGAGTGCGATCCAGATGCCTTGATCCGCGAGAGCGTCTGCTTCGGCTCGGATACCGCCGATATTGGCTTCCAATGAGTCCACAGTTCTTCGATAGACATCAATCTTGTCGGACCCGGTTTCGATTGCAGTTGCCAGCTGTTGTTTGCGCAGCTCAAGCGTGCCTTCGATTGAAGAGATGCGCGCGCGGGCATCTGCCGCGAGATCACCGAACAACCCACGTGCGATTTGCACCAAAGCCAAAGCTTCGATGATAAGGAAAGGGAGCGCCCAAGACCAAAGCCCGCGTGCGCCATACCAGACAGGACCGAACAGGCCTGCAAACAGGTTGAAGGTGGCGGTAAACTTGGAACTCTCGCCAATCTTGTCGAACTTAGCGATGTAGTAGTCGGGATTGGTGCGCACAAAAGTGTCGATGTTTTCGCGGCGTTCTTGCGCGTATGCACGCGCCGCCTCTGTATCGGTCGCTTCGAGAGGGTTTTGCGGCGTATCGCTCATGACATTTCTGTGCCTTCGATCACTGTTCTCAAGATATCGGCGCGTGTGATCACCCCGATATCCTTACCCGCGTCTTCGACCAAGATTGCGCTTTCGTTGTCAATTGCGAGATTGATCAATGTGCTGAGCGTCTCGCCTTCATTGACGCGTGGCGCGTCGGAACTGATCGGGCCGCTTTGGGCTGTAAAGTCGTCGATGGGTTGCATGACGGCGTGTGCGCGTACGACTTTGAGCCGTGAAATGCCCGCTACGAAATCCGCGACATAGTCGTCTGCGGGGTCCATAACGATGTCTTCAGCTGTCCCAATCTGGACGACTTTACCATCGCGCATAATGGCAATGCGGTCGCCGATCCGAACGGCTTCGTCCAGATCGTGGGTGATGAATACGGTTGTTTTCTTCAGAATTTGCGATAGCCGGATAAATTCGTCCTGCAATTGTCGGCGGATCAGCGGATCAAGCGCGCTGAACGGTTCGTCCATCAGCAAAACGTCCGGATTAGCGGCCAGTGCGCGGGCCAAGCCAACGCGTTGTTGCATCCCGCCGGACAGTTCATGCGCGAACTTTGATCCCCACGCGCCAAGTTCAACGATATCGAGGATTGCGGCGGCTTGGCGCATGCGTTCGTTTTTACTGATCTGACGGATTTCGAGTGGCATCGCGACATTGTCCAAAACGGACCTGTGCGGCATCAGCGCGAAATTCTGAAAGACCATCCCGATTTTCTGATTGCGAAACTGCTGTAGATCTTTTGGACCGAGCGCCATGACAT
This sequence comes from uncultured Pirellulaceae bacterium, assembly GCA_964439245.1. Classification (GTDB taxonomy): domain Bacteria; phylum Planctomycetota; class Planctomycetia; order Pirellulales; family Pirellulaceae; genus Mariniblastus. The sequence continues at coordinate 6,331 of CAYTPS010000008.1, forward strand.
CGGTGCCTTCGATCAGGATTTGCCCTGCTGTGGGTTCAAGCAGCCGATTGAAGTGCCGGACCAAGGTTGACTTGCCACTTCCTGACAGGCCCATGATGCAGAAAATCTCACCTCGATTGACCGAGAGACTGACGTCGGCCACCCCGACCACTGCGTTGTGTTTTGCGAGAACCTCTGACTTGCTCAACCCGTTTTCACGGATGTCACGCAGGGCGTTTTCCGGACGGTCTCCGAATATTTTCCAGACATTGGAAATTTCGATAACTGTGTCGCTCATGGGAGGGTAAAGTCGCCTGTTTTGAGTGTGCGGATGGCACCGACTAGGGCCGGTGCCATCCCAAGGTCAGAGTTCGGTTGCGAACCTTAAAGACCGAGCCACGCATCGACGCGGTCTGGGTTTGCTTCAACCCACTCGCGCGCAACGTCGGCCGGATCGCGACCGTTGCCGCTGATTTCAAACGCAAAGCCGCTGACGTCATCCGCCGTTAAAGCAAAACGCTCAAAGAACTCGGCTATCGCAGGAGAGCGACCTTCCAAAGAATTGGACCAAGCAATCTGTACGTTTTTCAGTGCATCTTTTGTGGCCACGTTGGATTTCTCATACCAATCTGCGTCGTCGGATGGTTGCACCATAGTGTATTTTGCCGGATCGTACGTCGGCTCGCTGAGCATTTTTACGTCAAACATGAACCAGACTGCGTGCGGCTTGTAGCAATAGAAAGCATAGCCTTCGTCTTTGGCGATCGAGTCTTTGATGCGCGCTGTTTTCACGCTTTCTTCGGCGCGGATGGGTTCAATGAAGTCGAGCAGCCCGTAGTCGCGCGTTTTAACTTCATTCACATTTGCAGATGCCCAACCAGGTGCGCCAATCCACATTTCGCCTTTCCCGTTACCATCGCTGTCCATCAAGGCTGCGACGTCTGGGCGTCCAAGATCGGCGATGTCGGTGATGTTGTTTGCTTCGCCAAAGTTTTTGGAAACGCAGAAACCTTGATTGCCTTCATATGGGTTGGACGACAACGTCACGGTGCCCGCGCCATCCACATATTTCTTCGTGAAGCTTTCTTGGTTGGGCAGCCAAACATCAGGGTGGACATCAATGTCGCCCTTGCCTTGGTCCATCGCTTGGAAAATCGTGGCGTTGTTGCCCGGGACCAATTCGGCCTTGCCGCCGATCCGCATCTCAACGACGGCTGCGAGCAAGTGCGCAATGGCTTGCGCACCTGTCCATGACGGGACGCCGATTTTGACTTCTTCGGCTGCGAATGCGGGCAAGGCCATCGCACTCATTACCGTTGCCATCATAAGTGATTTGAGGTTTCGTTTCATGGTTTACTCCTTTGTTGGTGATGTGCCGTTGTTGTCACGGCCTTACTATTTCACGCCATGGACGCGAGAATCTGATCTTCGTATGCGAATAATGCCGCTGATCCGCCGGTATGCAAGAACAGTACGTTATCGGTGGGTTTGAAAAAACCTTCTCGGATCATTCCGAACAAGCCTGCCATCCCCTTTCCGGAGTAGACGGGGTCTAGGAGGATGCCTTCTTGCCGGGCGACTAGGCTGATTGCTTCCAAGGTTGTTTCATGGGGGATACCGTACCCTTCGCCGACATATCCATCATTGACGTGGATTTTGGTTTTGTCGATGGCCAGCGCGCCCAGTTTCTCGGTCGTTTTCTGTGTAAGTGCAAACACAGCATTCACTTGCTTTTCGTGAGGTTGGCGCACGCTAACACCCATCACA
>CAYTPS010000008.1:8086-38682 GCA_964439245.1 uncultured Pirellulaceae bacterium
GCAAATCGAAACCGATGGCGTGAAATCCTGCCACCAGACCAGCTTGAGTTCCTGTGCTGCCAGTGCCCATAACCAACCAATCAAAATGCTGACCCTTTTGTTCAAGTTGTTGAGCTATTTCTTGAGCACAACTTGCATAGCCGATTGCGCCGACCGGGTTGGACCCACCCCCCGGGATGAAATATGGGCGATGACCCTCGGCACGCAGGCGCTCTGTGACAGTTTCGGCTTCGGCGTTCATATCCAAGCCAGCTGGGCGAAATTCATGAGTTGCTCCGAACACCTTGTCCAAAAATACATTGCCGGTTTCTTCGTAAGTCAGTGATCTGCCGGGGACACGGCGTTCCAAAACTACGTGGCATTTCAAACCCACATGACATGCTGCCGCGGCAGTTTGACGGACGTGGTTTGATTGCACGGCGCCTTGCGTCACCAACATGTCGGCATTTGCTTGCAGGGCTTCCCCAACTAAAAATTCCAGCTTTCTGGTTTTGTTACCGCCCGTCGCGAGGCCGGTACAATCATCGCGTTTGATGAATAAATTTGGCCCACCTAACAGTTGAGACAACCGCTTCATCGGTTCGATGGGTGTCGGTTGGTGGCACAGCGCCACCCTTGGGAACTGATCGAAATCGATTTGTGCACCGTCCGTGGCAGTGGCCAAAGTCATCATGAGTCCTCTCAAAGATTCGTGTTGCGCAAGGGTTGCTGGTTTCGATCTACTAATCCAATGTCATGTCCGAATAGCATTATGCGGATTTTGCATAACAATGCGAGGCGACGTGTATGGACATCACATGGTTTCGAGATCTGAACCATGTCGAAAAGACGGGTAATTTCAGCCAAGCAGCGGTTCTTAGCAATTTGAGCCAGCCTGCGTTGAGCCGCCGAATCCAGGCATTGGAGCTTTGGGTTGGTTGCGAATTGGTTGATCGGTCCCGGCAACCAGTTGAACTCACTTCTGCCGGATCTCAAATGCTAGAAGCAGGACAGCAAGCCGTGGAGCGCATTGAAAGAGAGCGATCTCAAATCTTAGAAGCGCAATCCTTGCCTGACAAATACGTCGTCACATTTTCAACGCAGCATTCTATCGGCTGGCGCTTCTTTCCATCATGGTTGCAGTCCTTCGAAGATACGTATGGGCCAATTCTAACTCGCTTGAGAGCGGATGACCTTCCAAATTGTCTAAGGGATCTGTCCCGGGGTGATGCTGATTTTGTCATTGCCTATGCCAGTGAAACTCAACCCAAACGCCAAGAAGACAAAGTATTTGATACTTTTGAAGCAATTGCCATCGGTACCGATAAACTAGTGCCCGTTTGCAGGCGACAAGCTGATGGATCGCCATTGTTCAACTTGAACAGCGAGGGTGCCAAAGTTCCATTCTTGCGCTTTGGGGATAGCGCCCCAATTAGCCGCCATCTTGCTCCCCTCCTTCGACACGCGGGTTTGGCAGAGAGGTTGCAAACAGTTTACGAAAACTCAATGGCAGGTGCATTACGTATTCGCGCGCGGGACGGTGCTGGCGTAACGTGGTTACCCTACAGTTTAGTTAGGCCTGATTTAGAAAGCGGGGTATTGATTGAGGCTGGTCAAAAAGAATGGGAGGTAAAACTTGAAATCAAACTGCTTCGGAAGGCCGACTTTTCCAATCATCTAACGCGATCTATCTGGTCATTCCTAAATCAGAGTGAAGGAGGAAGGGTGAACAAAGTATAATCGTCGCTCAGCAAGGGCGGCTTTGTGGGTTAGCATCGCTGATCGAGATTGCCATTTCCGCGTCTGTCAAGATTGACCATAGACCGATACATTTCCTTTCGATCGCTTCAAGGTCTCCGGGAAGGTTGCTGTTTGGGTTGGACATCGTTTGCTTCAAGCGCCTCATGTCACGAACAATGTTAGCGATTTCTGGTTGCAAAATTTGTGAGTATTTTGACATAACTTGCCGCGTTAGCTCATCCGACTTCCTAAGCAAGTTCTGCTCATTTGCGGTTGCGCGCTCAGACTCTAGAATTGCCGATTGCACGGAGCTTTTGAGTTGCTCTGCGGACAAATTGGTTTTTGAGATATAATCTTGGCAACCTAGTTTGATCGCTGTAACGGCAATGTTTGACCTGTCATCTCCTGTGATTAAGATTTTGGCGGCATTCTGATTCTTCTTGCATTGTTGAGCAATTTGAAGAGCTTCAATGCCGTTCCCTTGTGGCAAATTGTAATCCATCAAAATGACATCGAAATTTTCTGTATCCATCATGCCTGTAAATGAGTTGAGAGAATCGGCCTCATCAAGATCGAAATTTAGACCAGAAGTACGAAATAGCCGGCGAATCTTCGCACGATCAAACTGATTATCATCCAATACCAACGCGCGAATTGTACTAGGAGCGGTCGGCATCGCTGGAGTGGTTCTGGTGTTTGATAAAGTATCGATCATTTGCACTCCAAAGATCTCAGTTGGACATGGTCGTTCGTTAAGTTGGTTACAAGCTGGACTTGAGCACAGGCTTTGTTGCTATTCGGTTAAGGAGCGCCGAATTGGTAGTCTATCAACATGCTCAACCAGAAATTTACACTGGTAGTTCAACAATTCTTGAGTAAGAATCGATCATTGCTAACGCCTTGGACAGGCTTTCTCCTAGATCATCTTTTACAATGTAACCGGCTATATTATTGTCGTATGCAGACGTTATGTCATTCGGAGTGTCTGAGGTTGTTAAGACGAAGATTACAGCGCGCTGAAGAGCTTTGTCGTTGCGAACAGCTCGCAAAAACTCAAACCCGTCCATGCGAGGCATATTCAGGTCAAGTGTAATCAAATATGGAGGCAACAGACCACCTTCGAAAGTGTGGCCGCGCAGAATTTCAAGGGCTTCTAAGCCGTCCTTTGCAACAGTAACTGGGTTGACGATCTTCAACGAACTGAGTGATCTTTTGAGCGCCATGACACTTACTTTGTCATCATCAACTATCATGAAATTGACAGGGTTACTTGGCTTTGATGTCGGTGAGTTTGTATTGCTAATTTGCATAAATTTCACTCCCAACTAGCCCATGTAAGCTTGTGCTCTTACTGTGGTCTGACACGTCAGGATTTAAAAATTGTGAAGTTTCGCTACAGAATTACCTGTAGGAAAAATTGTCACAATTAGAGAAAATCTTTGATTTTTCGATATGATACCATCTTTTAGCGACTTAATGAACATTCACCATCGATATATTTTAAAAATTTTGATAGATTAGAATAGCACATCTAGTATGCGACAAATTAGGAAATTGCCTTGAGCAACTTGAATCAAACACTACTTCGAGTGGCTTTCTTCCAGATATTTCGAAAATTAGATAGCGTAATCCAAATAATTTCTTAACTATTAGTCCAGATAGTTCAACTTTGAAAGTTGGTAAGCCAACCGTTTTTGTTTGGAAGCGAGAAAAATGTCACCAAATTTCGTTAATGGTGAAAGCGCGAAACCAAGCTCGCCGATCGATGAGTTTTTGTATATTTTAGGCCATGACATTAGAAGCTCAGTTCGGGCTCTAGTCGAAATACCCAAGTGGATCGAAGAAGATTTATTTGAAGTAGATGTTAAAGTTTCTCAAGATGTAGTCGAGAATCTAAGCCTACTAAACACGCATACAGCAAGACTTGATCAGATGTTGACGGATTTATTGACGTATTCAAAAGTTGTCGAAGGAAAACCCAGATCAATTTTGAGTCTACAGAAGTGCCTTGAGTTGATGTTGCAGCGTTTAAGCGTTCCAGATGGGTTTGAGATTCATACCAATTTGAAGATTGACAGCATTGTTTTTCACAAGGGAGATTTCATACTTCTCTTAACTTCAATTTTTTCGAACTCAATAAAACATCATAGCGGTCCCAGAGGTCAGATCGATTTTGTAAGTTGGTTGGATGGAGATTACTTAAAGTTCTCCATTCAAGATGATGGCCCAGGAGTTGATGCGCAGTTTCGAGACCGCATATTCGAGCCAATGAAAACCCTTAAACCGCGAGACGAGGTGGAGGGCAGTGGCATGGGTCTCTCAACCGTCAAGAGAATTACACAGGTTAATGGTGGCAATCTACGTTGGATTCCTTCACGTCATCCGCAAGGTTTCGGCCTTGAGTTCAGTTTTCCCTTGTCCATGGCCAAAACGACTGAACTGTAGAATGCAAATCAAATTGTTTGAGAGATTATTTGGATAGTAATTCAGTATAAACAGCTTCCCGCCTAATGTGACACTAGTGCGAAATAGCGGTTCAAGAGGGTAGTGTGCAAGAAATTGGGTATATTCAGCCGAAATCAAATTTTGGAACAGATGTAATTCGAGCATTGCTGCTTGATGATGATCAACACGATCGAAAGCGTATACAGAGGTTTTCCAAAAAATCTCACATGAAAATACAGATTGACGAAGCTCCGTCTATCTCTGCGTTGACTTCTGTCATTGATCACGACCCCTTTGATGTAATTATTTTGGATTATCACTTGGCGCAGGGAAATGGCCTAGAAGCTTTGAACGTTATTCAAAAGAGCCAATCAAACCGTGATACAGCTGTTATTATGGTCTCGGGAAGTCAACAATCTAAAGTTGCAGCTGCCGCCTTTCGGAGTGGTTGTAAAGACTTCATCGCCAAAGATGATCTTTCGCCAGATGTGCTTAGAAATGCCGTTGTTTCTGCGTTAAGCCCGTCAAAGCCACTTTTTTCAACCAACGCGGACGAATTTGTGACTTGGGTCCAAGATGAATTGCGCGCCGTTCTGAGAAACAGCTTGGAGACGGGTGCAATGCAATCTATGGTGTCAGAGGCCGTTCGCGCGGCTGCGCTGGAGATCGAAGTGTCGGACAAGGTCTTTAAGTCTGACGAAGTCACACGCTTGGTCGATGAGTTTATGCGTGTCGATGAATTTCACTTCAAAAACTAGAGACGGGATTCACCAAGTGTCTGATCGAGCGACTGTTGCGAACAGGGGAGTTGAAACATTTGCCAGTTTGCAGGCAGCACCATCCGTCAAGATTTTGGACTTAAACAAGAACAACGTCGTTCTGAAGTTGGCCAATTGTGGTGTTTTCGATAGTCAGCATTCCGTTACTTCCAAAATCAAATACAACATCTGATCCCACTTGATCCGCTGATCCAAATGGATCACCACCAGCGAACGTAAAATTGTCCAGTTCGATTGTGTCGATATTGTTTTCAAAGTCTTTGACAATGTCGACGCCTTCACCACGGTCAAAGTGGAACACATCTGCGTCGGCACCTCCGTAGAGGTAGTCAATCTCTTGACCGGCCCCACCGTCTAGGAAATCGGAACCTGCTCCTCCGTAGAGCTTGTCTGAGCCCGCTCTGCCATAGAGTTTGTCGTTCCCGCCGTATCCCCGGAACGTGTTGTTCCCACTTGTTCCCAACATTGTGTCATGGCCAGTGAAAGAGCCGGACGCACTTTCGAAGTTTTTGATCGTGTCGTTTACCGCCCAGGATCCGGAAACTTCGTTGTCTCGGAGATCAATTCGGATACCGTTGGCGCTGAAATAGTATGAGATATAGTCGCTACCGGTTCCCCCATCGAAACTTTCTTTGCCGCCGCCGACTCGTACGTAATCGTTTCCGGATCCTAGTTCGACTTTGTCGGAGCCTTTGCCTGCATAGACATCATCGTCGCCACCATAGGTTCGGATCGTATTGGAACCGCTTGTGCCGTAGATAAGATCGTCACCGGTTTTGGAACCGGAGACACTTTCAAAGTTCAAGATTGTATCGTTGACCGCCCAGGATCGAGACACAGTGTTGGTTGCAAGATTTACGGTCACTCCGTTTGCGCTGTCGTAGTAAGAAATATAGTCCTTACCAGAGCCGCCATCGAAGTAGTCAACTCCGCCTCCAACCCTGACATAGTCGTTGCCACCGGCAAGTTCGACGCGGTCATTCCCACCTTTGTCGAAAACATCATTGTCGGCTTCGTTTCCTGAGATCAGGTCTGAGAACGAACTACCGACAGCGTTCTCAAAGGACGTGGGTTCGTACAAAAATACTTTTGCACCAGTGTCGATTTCGCCGCCCAAGTCCAATCGATGAGCATTCGTAAGCCCGTTTTCGTTGATATCGCCAGCCGAATTTACATTGGCTAACGACAATGTATCGGTCCCGCTTGCGTCCCAAATCGTTTGAATGCTGCCATCACTGAACACTGACAAGTCGTGAACTGTATCACCTGCATTGTGGCTGTTGTTGCGCCCGTACAGATATTGCAAAGCTGCGATATCGTACGGCATCAAAGTACTCGGTTCTTCGGACTGTCCAACGAAGCCATCGGTGTAAGACATGATCGTGTAGCGGGTGTTGTCGAGCGAACTGGGAAGAGTGATTCCTTCGAAGGGGTGATCTAGCCCAAGCGCGTGCGCGGCTTCGTGGATAAGGACACTATATGCCTCACCGTTTGGAACGGGTGCATTGTAGTCTTGCCCGTTTACATCGTTGGTTAGGAAAACACTGGATTCGATCAAGAAGCGGTGGCTCGATGCAAACTGGAATGTTTGATACGCAATGCCGACAGTGTTGAAGCCGTCCGCCTGCAACGCGGCCATTCCGAAACCTATGTCATTTTCGAGGTTTGCATTTCTTTCCGTAAACGTGATGGCCGCGAAGGTTTCAATCATGTCCAAGATGTCGCGCATCGCGCTTTTTTGCGCAGCGTTCATCTGAGAAAAGCCGGATTCCTGGATGCCCGGAGGCATCGAAGTCATGAATTCAAAGGTAAGATCGACATTGGTCCCAAGGCTGTTTGACGTTTGCCAGGATAATACCGGATGATCCAGATTTGCATCCGAGTCCAACAGGCTATCAATTTTCACATCACCGCTAATGGATTTCGTCATCGCTCGGTCTTCCTACTGTTTGCTCTGTGGGCGTCTTTTACCTGCCTTCGGCGTCGGCACTCAATCAATCTGTCGTGACCGAATGAACTCCGGCTTTCCCCTGCTCGTTTGTTGTCAAAAGTAGGCATAAATATGAACACTTGATGAAAATTGTGTCTATGTTGAACAGATGGGTTAGCTTTGATAATACGCGCTAGGCCGCGTCCATATTGGTGTTATGGGCCGCGATAGCGTCGTTAATGTTGTCGAAGTACCTCAGCGCACCATTTTCCAAGACGAGACCGGAATTACACAACCGTTTCAACGTACTTTCTGCGTGAGACACAACAATCGCTCCGCAATCCTTCATACGTTCATGGTAGTAGACCTCGCATCGCTTTCTGAATGCGGCATCACCTACTGATGTCACTTCATCGAAAAGGTAGATGTCAAAGGGAACACCCATTGAAGCTCCAAAGGCCAAGCGAGATTTCATACCTGAAGAATAAGTGCGCACGGGCATCTCGAAATGGGCTCCGAGTTGTGCAAAATCTCTCACGAATTCGATCAATTCGGCAGAATCGATGCCGTACACGCGTGCTATGAAGCGAACGTTTTGAACGCCTGTCAGGTCTTTGTGAAAGCTGCCGGAAAAGCCGACTGGCCAAGATACGGTTCCGTGTCGGATTATACGCCCTTCGTCAGGCCGCAAAGCGCCGGATATCATCTTCATCAACGTTGATTTTCCAGCCCCATTTCGCCCGAGCAGAGCGATTTTATGTTCCTTCGTGAACGTAAAGTTGAGGTTGTCTGCGACGGTTTTGACATCACCGTTCAGATAGAACCGTTTGGTCAGATCGCACAGTTCCAGCATGTCAGCGGCGATCGCGCAGACTGTATGCTACGAGACACAGAATGGCCCAGAAGAAGAACAGAAACAGTGCAACGATGCCCGACAAAATCCAGCGCTGAGGAAACTCTGCGCTTTCCGCCAAAGTCGGTAATATGTACGCAGACAGATAACGAGATTGGCGGTCTGCTTGCGTAAGCGCGTTGTCGAAGTTTTGTAAGGCATTCAAGTACGTTCGTTCAGCGAACTCGCGTTCGACTGTGAGGCCTTCATATTCGCCAAAGAGTGCTGAAAAGACTTCGCCAGAATTGCCTTCGGCGCCTTGTCCAATTTCTTGGCGTTCCTCGTCTATCAAAGCTTGGATTTCGGTGATGCGCTGCTGTGCCTGTTCAAGGCGCGGGTCAGTGCTGCGGGATGTTGCCGCAAGCAGCTTGTAGTTAATCCGAGCTTCGGCAAGTTGTTGTTGCAATGAATTCAGCAGGCCACTTCGTTCTTGAAGCGTTACTGAAGGGTCAACGATTTGGTAGGTGTTTCGGAAAGTCGTTAAGGCTTTTCTGGCTTCCTTCAGGCGACCAACGGACTTGTCCAAAGTCTCTTGCGCTTGACGGGTCGCATCTTCGCGCGCTTGAGCGCTGAGTTCATTGATTTTTTGGCTGCTTTCCTCAAGGATCGCTTGCGCAATTTTTTGTGCATCCACCGGATCAAAGGCCAGAACGCGCAGTTCAAGGAGACCCGTATTCGCGTCATAAGAAACCCGCACCATTCTTGGCCAATAGCGAAGCAAATCTTCGATGCTGTCGGCGTCGCCTAGCGCAAAGATTGGGTCATCTTCCACCCGGTTGAACAAGGCGCGCAGATCCAGTGTTTCGTCAATGCGTCGAACAAGTTCTTGACTGTAGATGAACTCGTACAAAATGTCAGCATCGTTGCCAGTTGTGCTCGCAAGGCCAACGATGCCACCGAGCACCTCACTGGACGTTGCGGTGTCAGCATTTCGAACGACAAAACCAACTGTCGACGCATACTGAGGCTTTGCATACACTGAAAAGTAGTATTGCAAGGCCGCAATCGGCAGCGCAACGAGCAGCAGAAATGACGCAATCAGGTAGAAATGACGTAGCCGTAGCTTAAAGCGGCCCGCGGGTTTCTTGCTTAGCATTTCCTTCGGAGCAGCTGGTTTTGCCTTAGGTGCAGGCTTTGGTTTTGCGGCCGGCTTCGCCTTGGATTCCGTAGTATCAGTCGACACTTGGTCAGATTACCTTCTAAGTTCGGTGACATGTTATACTGGTCTTAGATCAAAAGGCGAGATACCAACGAAGTTTCAATCGATGTAGGCGACGGTGAATGGCGGTTTTGATCAAGCGCACCAAAACTTTCCGAACAGTTGTGGCTTTGATGCTACGCGAGATGGCCACGACTTATGGCCGGTCTCCCGGCGGGTATCTTTGGGCTGTGCTAGAACCCGTGGCTGGCATCGCGCTGTTGTCCTTGGCCTTTGGTTTGATTTTCAGAACCCCGTCTTTGGGGACAAATTTCCCTTTGTTCTACGCAACAGGGTATCTGCCTTACATGTTTTACATGGATGTCAGCCGCAAGGTCATGAGATCGATCAAGTTTTCTTCTACTTTGGTTGATTTTCCCGCCGGCACGTACTTGGATATGATCTTAGCGCGGTTCTTTTTGAACGCGATTATCCATCTTATCGTGTTTCTTGTGGTTATGTGCGGCATATTTTTCCTATTTGAAACAAGAACATATGTCGTTCTCCTACCTGTTGTAAGTGCCATATCCATGGCTGCTGCTTTGGGGCTCTCAATCGGTATTCTAAGTTGTTATCTGCTGACGATTTTTCCCGTCTGGGAGCGTATTTGGACCATTATAAACAGGCCCATGTTCATCTTTTCAGCGGTCTTTTTTACCTACGAAAATATCCCGGTGGCCTATCAGCCCATCCTCTGGTTTAACCCGTTGGTGCACGCGTCCGGTGAGATGCGGAGTGGGTTTTACCCCATCTATGATGCGACATACGTCTCATCGGCCTACGTTTACGGTGTTTGCCTATTGGCATCGACCGTTGGATTATGGGGCCTGTTCCGTCACGCCCGGAAAGTCAGTGTTTAGCAAGTTGTTGCCTGTGAACTGCTGCGATTAGAGCTCGGCTTGCGCTTTGTCTATTCAATGTCTCATGACGATAGTCTAAACCGAGCTTGTACACTGAAAGGTAGAGCCGTTGCTGTTTTCGAGGTCTTTCCGGATCATTCAGTTTCTGAACCGGCGGCATGGCGGGCCTGTAAAAGTGGTTTTCGCACTCCTCGGGTTTGCAGCCGTTTTGTTGTCCACTGGGCAACTGGTTTTGGCGCGAGCCTCCGCACATGAGTTTTGGAGTTCATCGTTCAAACCAGCAGGCCGTCGTGTAGGTTGGTATTTACGTACAGGTTGGATGCAATGGCACATCGCTCATGATCCATTTTTCAACTTCACTGAAAACGTAGAGGCGCGCGTTGTGAAAGCGCAAGAACGCTTCCTGAAGGGTGCCAAAAGGCGTCTTTCGGACCCGGCATGGTACGGGGACATGATGTTGATAGATGCCTATTGGGCACATGATGCGTTGGTGCATGCCGATCGACAGAATTTTGATCGTCATTTTCATGACTTCTCGCACAGAGCTGGCGTGTTTCTGAATGTCGACGTGCAAAATGCACCTAGTCCACGCACCAGACCGACGGAAAAAACGGTGTATGCCGACTTTCCGCGCCTTGCCGGTCAAACCTTAGCAGATTTCAAAGCAATTATGTCCAAAACGAACTGGGATTGGTTTGTAACAGGTGGCACACTTCTGGGAGCGATCCGTCACAATGATTTTCTTGCGCACGACAACGATCTGGATGTCGGCACTTTCATGAGCCCTACGGACGCTCAGAAGCTGGCGCAGATATTCGAGGACGATCCAACATTTACAACGGCCAAGATGGATATCAAGATGGAGATCCAAAGTGGTTCAAACGGTGAACTTCGTCTTCATCAAGAACCAGCACTTTTGAAGCTCGTCCATGCAAACGGTGTCAATCTGGATATCTTTTTTCATTATAGTGTTGAGGGCCAGTATGTTCATGGATCGGGAACTATGGCTTGGGCCAACACCAGCTTTGAGCTGAGTGACTACGTCCTGGCTGGAATGGACGTTCTTGGTCCAGCAGACGCTGATCTGTACTTGACTGAGCACTACGGAAATTGGCGTGAAGAACGTAAGGACTTCTCCTGCGTAACGGATACGACAAACATTACGTATGTCCAAAACCTGTTTACGACAGCATTTCATATCAGGCGGTTGAATTTCCTGAGAATGACTGACCCTGAACGTGCAAGAGAGATTGAAAAATCTCTTTTGAATCAAGGTATTATTGTTGAAGTAGACAATCGATTTGCTTTATCATCTGACTTGTTTCCACACAACGGCACTGCTATGAATCTGCAATCGAGTGAGGGAGATCAGCATGACAACGATGATGCTTTTGAACGGTGGGGTAGGAAAGCGCATCGGCGCGAAAGTCCCCAAGCAGTTCATTAGACTCAAAAACATCCCAACTTTTATTTACTCACTGCGCGTTGCAGATGCTTTGGAAGAAGTCGACGAAGTTGTCATGAACTATCCGGAAGGTTGGAAGGACGACATCGAAGACGTTGTGTCGAAGTATGCTATTTCGACTCCGATCAAATATGTTCCAGCAGGTGCGACTCGTCAGGAATCGGTTCGTCTGATGCTTGATGTAGTTGAAACGGAGTCGGTTCTGATCCACGAAGCTGCCCGACCTTTGGTAGAAGCGAGCGACTTTCGTGCCTTACTGGAACACAAGTCCAAAAACATTTCGTTCACACTGCCGTTGTCTTTTACCGTTTTGAAGAAGAAGTCCGAAAAGGATTTTATCAGCAAAATCTTACAGCGAAACAGACTGGTGAACATTCAATTACCGCAGAAATTCGATACTCAGGTGCTGCGAGAAGCACATGGTGAGGCGATTAAAAATGGCAAGGAATTTACAGAAGACGCTTCTCTCGTCTTTGCAGCTGGGCACAAAGTGCAAATTGTTTCTGGATCAGATCGGAACATCAAAATTACCACGCCATTGGATGTACAGATTGCATCTTTCCTTTTGAACGCACCGGAAGAGTTTGATTTTGATGTCGAATAACTTTGTAAATCGCACGGCATTTGTAACTGGCGCGTCCCGAGGAATTGGTGCTGCAGTTGGAATTGAGTTCCTGAAAAAAGGGGTTGATACACTCATTTTAACGGCACGAGATACACCTCGTTTCGATGATACACTGAAACTAATGCAGGACATGGCTGCACCGAACCAGACTATAGTGCCGTTGCGGGCGGATTTATTCCGACATGAAGCAGTCATGGAATTGATTGACGAAGTGAAAGGGCTTGGGCGAAATATCGATTTCCTCGTCAACAACGCTGGATTTACCGCACCCAAAACAATATTTGAGGCTACGTTTGAAGAGTTGCAAAAAACAATTCAGGTTAATCTGTTTGCTCCATTCTTGACTGTACAAAGCCTTTTGCAGTCAGGAAATAAATTTAAACACATCGTGAATATCGCCTCAACTGCTGGGATCAAAGGGCGTGCTGGATGGTCAACATATTCCAGTTCGAAAGCAGCGTTGATTGCCATGAGCGAAGCAATGAGAGAAGAGCTCTTGCCGCTGGGAACACGCGTCAGCTGTATATCGCCTGGGCGTTGCGCGACTGATTTAAGAAAGACACTCGCGCCGGATGAAGACCCGACTACAATTATGCAGCCTGAAGACGTTGCAGAGGTAATTAGTTTTCTTCTGAGCGATCTTGCGCACTTTGTCGATAGTGAGAACATCATCGTACGCCTATGACGAAAAAACAGCTTCTATTTATTGGCATGCGAGTTGCGTGCACTTTAGCGATTTTGTTGATCGTTCTGTTGATTTTCAATCCACCGGGTTGGGTTCTTGCTGTGCTCGCCCCGCTTTTGTACATTTGCTTCGACGTCTTTGGAAAAAAGATGTTTGAAAAAGCTCTGAGATGGCGGTTCACCGGGCGGCTTCTGCAAAAAGCCGGAATGGACAAAATCCTGAAGAAAAAACCAAAAAACACAGAAAAATCAACAAGTTTGGTGTCTTCTCGACCGAAAGGGTTGATGGCTCTTTTGCAGTCCGCAGTGACCTACCGATACGCCATTTACTTCGATGCCCCAGCTGGGTCAGAACACCAAGTTCTCATGTGGTTACCCTACCTTTCGAGGGTTCCAGCCAATTTCGTAATCATTCTTCGCACTGAAGGATCGGCTAAGTTTTTCCGCGATATGGGACTGCCGGTACTGGTCATTTCAAAGCTGGCAGATCTAGAAATCGTCGAAGATATCGGTGTGAAAGTCATTCTTTACGTCAACAATGGAATGAAGAATACGCACATGCTGCGTTATCATGACTTCACACATGTGCAATTACTCCATGGGGAGAGTGATAAGCCTTCAAGTTTCAATCCGATATCTGTGATGTATGATTTCCTATTCGTCTCGGGGCAAATTGCGATTGATCGCTACTATGATAACGGAGTGTATATTCCGAAGCACAAATTCATGATTTCTTCGCGCCCACAGGTTGAAAATATCCTAGTGAAAGGGCGTGATGAACAACCCGTTGTTTGGCCTGAAATTAGCTACTTAAACGAGGAAAGCACACAGGCCCTCAGCCAAGATGGACATCAAATTGAACCAATCGAAATAGATGAGAGTATTAAAACTGTTTTCTATGCGACGACTTGGTCCGGTTATCAGGAAGAAAGCAACTTTTCCTCTATTCGCATTGCTCCAAAGCTCATTTCGAAGCTAATTGATTTGGGGTATCGGGTAATCTTCCGTCCACATCCTTACAGCTTTAAAGATGTTGAGCAGGCTAAAATCTTGAATGAGATTGCATGGTTGCTTCTGCATACTAATAGAAAAACTGGTGTTGGGCATTGTTTCTCCAACCACCCTGATTTCAATAAACAGTTCCCTGAGATCACAGATTGTATCAACTCGTCGGATGTCATGATTTCGGATATATCGAGTGTTCTCGCTGATTGGCTGGCTTCCAATAAGCCATATATTACAATGGATACGGGCAAGCATGAAGATCTCATCGTGACAAACAAACTGTCTTCAGGTGGCTACACAATGCGATTCAACTTAGAGAACTTGGAAGAGATTCTGGCGGATGCTGTTGGTGGCGACAAGATGTCTGAGACTAGAAAGCAGGTACGGTATGACGCGTTGGGTTTGGATCTAGATGATCGTGCTGAAGTCATTTTCGTCGAAAAGATGAACTATCTGATAAACGATTTCGAGAAGACGGAACATTTGGCGCCTTTGATAGCGAGAGAACGAGTTGTTGAGGTGTAAACTCTCACACGGTCTTTGTTTATAAATGCACTTCAATTTCAGTTTAACCAGAACAGAAAAGCACCCACTTAAGCTTCGGCCCTCGTGAACACATTTTTCATTCTCAATAAATATCAAGAATCCACATTAAAGAGACGCGTTTTGCGCCAGGAGGCCATAAGTTCGCCGTGGAACGCGTTAGGATAGGGGCGGGGCGATGCAATCTGGTTTTGGAAAGCCGCTGTTGAAACTTGTGCAGCTTTGGCCAAGATGTAGTTGCAAATGAAATGAAGGTTCCAAATGGCAAAATTGAAAATTTCCGCTTCAGAAATGGTGGCAGCTGCACGTTCTCGCATAGAAGAGTATGAAACGGCTGACCTGATTGCTCAACTTAATGATCCTTCAATCGTTGTTGTGGACATTCGAGACGTCCGCGAACGGCAGCGTTCAGGCTATATACCGGGCAGTTTCCACGCTCCGCGCGGCATGATCGAATTTTGGGTGGATCCGGACAGCCCCTACCACAAAGAAGTCTTCAGCCAGAAAGACAAGAAGTATGTGTTTCACTGCGCGTCAGGATGGCGGTCCGCTTTGACTGTGGCAACTTTACAGGACATGGGATTTGATGCGGCTCATCTGAAAGAAGGATTTTCAACTTGGGAAAAACAAGGCGGGCCGGTTGAAAAAGACGACAAAGAGGCCTGACACGTTTCTATGCCGTCTATCCTGTTTCTTCACGAGAATTATCCGGCGCAGTTTGGTGCGATTGCGGGGCATTTGGCGTCCAATGGATGGACCGTCGTATTTGGAACCGCGAGAGAGAACTTCGAAGTCGAGAAGATTCATAAGCAACCCAACGGCGTAAGCGTCATTCGTTACCAACGCAGTAGAGATCCTCGCGAAGACACACACCGATACTTGGTTGGGACTGAAAAAGCAGTCTTAAACGGCCAAGGATTTGCACGAGCTGGCGCGATGTTAAAAAAGTCGGGGTTCAAACCTGATGTGATCGTTGCACATTCGGGTTGGGGGTCAGGCAGTTTTGCGAAAGTGATTTGGCCGAACGCGCGTTTGGTTCAATACTTGGAATGGTGGTATCGATACCCCTATGTGGATGCTCCGGCTGGGCAGGTTGTTGCTTGGAACCCCGATGATGCGGCTCGTACAATGGTACGTAATTTGCCGTTCATGCTGGATTTTCAACAAGCTGATCTGGTGATCGTTCCCACGCAGTTTCAAGCTGAACAAACCCCAGATTTTGTAAGACAAAAACTGCGTGTTCAGCATGACGGTGTGGATTGTGAGATTTTTCGGCCGTTGGAGGATGGGGAAGATCCGTTTACTTGGGATGGTTTGCCGGAAGATGCACGCATCCTAACATTCGCAACGCGCGGGATGGAGCCTACTCGGGGTTTCCCGACCTTTATGGAAGCAGCGGCCAATTTGTTGGCCAAACGCGAAGATTTACACGTGGTAATCGCTGGGGGAGAAAAAGCGCACTACGGTGGCCTCCCGGACGGGTTCAAAAGCTGGAAAGACAAAGCCTTGGCAGATCACGATTTTGATTTGGACCGGGTGCATTTTACGGGTCTCTTGCCGAAATCGCGGTATCGACAATTGCTGCAACGGAGCGACGCGCATGTGTATCAAACCCGTCCCTTTGTTCTATCGTGGTCTATGATCGAAGCGATGGCTGTGGGCTGCCCAATGGTTGCGTCAGATGTCGCTCCGGTTCGCGAAGCTGCTGGGTCAGATGACACCGTTCGCCTTGTTGCCCCTGAAAATGCGCAAGCAGTTATCGAAGCGGCTGGATGGTGCCTCGACAATTCGACTGACGCGAAGGCGATGGGTTTACGTGCGCGGGCCCGCGCTGTGCAGGCGTACGATCGAAAAACCTGTCATAGTGCTTTGGAACAGGTATTTTCCAACATTGCCGCTCAGCAGGCCGTTTAGCTGAACTTACTGACACTCCGGAACAGGCGTCTGCACTGTCCCATCTGCCAGATGTTGCAGCAGATTGTCGACGGTCAGCATCCCCATGGCATTCCGAGTCTCGATCGTCGCGCTGCCAACATGCGGCGTCAAAACAACGTTTTTCAGTTTGCGCAACGCGGCCGGCACTTTTGGTTCGGCTTCGAACACATCCAGTCCTGCCCAACCCAGATCCCTTTGTTCCAAAGCAGCAATCAGTGCCGTTTCGTCGACAACAGACCCCCTCGATACATTCACCAAAGTACCGGTCGGTCCGAGAGCTTTGATGACTGCAGTGTTCACCAAGTGATGCGTGCTGCTGCCACCGGGGGTTATCACAACCAAGGCATCACAGCGTTTCGCCATTTCCTCAAGATTGGGGTAATGCTCAAAGGGGACGTCTTTTGGGGTACGGGTGTGGTAAAGGATCTTGGGTGACCATGGGGCTAGTTTATCTGCAATGGCTTGGCCGATCCGACCCAACCCAAGAATACCAATAGTTTGATTATCCAATGACCTCGTCAGCGGCGCGTTGCCTTTTTCCTCCCATTCGCCTGAACGGACATAGGCATCGTCACGCAGCAGCTCACGGTAACAAGCTAACAACAGCATAACGGCAGTCGTCGCGACCTCTGCGTTCAGCACATTGGGCGTGTGCGTCACCGTGACACCACGGGCAATTGCTGCTTGCACGTCGATGGCATCGTACCCGACGCCGTAGCATGAGATCATCTTTAGGTTTGGGCAGGCCGCCATTGCATCTGCGGGCACACCATCATGGCCGTTGGTTACAATATGAGTGATCTTGTCTGACGGGGTGTGTTGAATCGTGAATTCAGCCTCCAACCGGGCCTTCATTTCATCCGTTATCGAACCAATTTGGAGAAGATCAGGCATCCTGTTTCACCTCTTGGCGTTGGCGGCCCAATCCTTCGATCTCCAGTTCCATGACGTCGCCGACGTTCAGATATTGCGGAGGTTTCATGCCCATCCCGACACCTGGAGGAGTTCCAGTGGTAATGATGTCCCCGGGGTGGAGCGTGAACAAGCTGCTGAGATGTTCGATAATTTCGGCAACCGTGAAGATCATCGTGCTCGTGTTACCCGTTTGCGCGCGCCTCCCGTTCACATCCAGCGACATGGCCAGATTTTGCGGATCGCCAACTTCATCGCGGGTCACCAGCCACGGGCCGGTTGGGCCGAACGTGTCGCATGATTTGCCTTTGGTCCATTGGCCCGTCAATTGCGTTTGGAAATGACGCTCTGAGACATCGTTAACAATGCAATACCCGGCCACATGGTCGAGTGCCTTCTCTTTTGACACATACTTTGCTTCAGTCCCAATAACGACACCCAGTTCGACTTCCCTATCAGTGTGGGTCGATCCGCGTGGCATCACGACATGATCATTGCCGCCAACGATGGCAGAGTTGGCTTTGAAGAACAGGATGGGGTGTTCCGGGATCGCTGCACCTGTTTCTGCCGCGTGATCTGAGTAGTTTAGACCGATGCACAAAAACTTCCCAAAATCCGCAACGCAAACACCCAAGCGTGGATCGCCATCAACCGCGGGCAATGTGCTCAGATCAATGGCGCGTAGTTTGTCCAACGCCGCATCTGACAGAGTTTCTCCAGTGATGTCGTCAATATGACCACTCAAATCCCGCAACGTATCGCCGTCCATGATGCCCGGCTTTTCTTGTCCGACCGCTCCGTAACGAACTAACTTCATTGATTTGTATCCTTTATCCTCTGGCAGCGTTCAATTCTGCCAACTCTTTGATTAGTGATTGTCGCGCGGTAAGCCTTTGCGCGCGATGTCTTGGTACGCGGCGGCTCCGTCCAGTGTCATACCTTCATCGAACCGGCCAACCTTCTCGCGGAAAAGTTCCTGCCAAGGGGATTGGCTTGCAGGCATTTCAAAGCCGCCTTTTGCTTCTAATGCGCGCGCTCTTTCGGCCAGCTCTTCAACAGGGACAACCATGTCGGCTGTGCACTTGTTCAAATCAATGCGCACGCGGTCCCCGGTTTGCAACAAAGCCAACCCACCCCCTGTTGCAGCTTCCGGCGAAGCATTCAAAATGGACGGGCTGCCAGACGTGCCAGACTGACGGCCATCGCCGACGCAAGGCAACGCATCTACTCCGCGCTTCAAAAGATAAGCAGGCGCCCGCATGTTCACGACCTCTGCGCCACCTGGATAACCAACAGGACCAGCCCCGCGCATGAACAAAACGCAATTCTCGTCAATGTCCTCGGCTGGATCATCAATGCGGTGGTGAAAGTCTTCTGGCCCATCAAAAACGATGGCGCGTCCTTCAAATGCGTTTGGATCATCCGGGTTTGCCAAATATTGCGCGCGGAATGCCTCAGAAATCACCGAGGTTTTCATGATCGCACTGTCAAACAGATTACCGCTGAGATTGATGAAGCCAGCCGCATCGACCAACGGGTCAGACACCGGACGGATGACCTTGGTATCTTCGCTGCGGCGCGCTTTGCAATTGTCACCCATGCTTTTCCCGTTGGCCGTGATGGCATTTGGATGTGGCAACAGATCGGCATTGAGCAACTCACCAATGACCGCGGGAACACCGCCCGCATGTTGATAATCCTCGCCCAAGTATTCGCCAGCGGGTTGAAGATTAACAATCAGTGGTACGTCGTGGCCAATCTTCTGCCAGTCGTCGTTGTTCAGTGGAACGCCCAGATGCCGCGCGATGCCGTTCAAATGGATTGGCGCGTTCGTTGATCCGCCAATGGCAGAGTTTATCACGATCGCATTCTCAAATGCCTCGCGTGTCATGATGTCGGATGGGCGCAAATCTTCGCGCACCATTTCAACAATGCGCTTTCCAGTTTCATAGGATATCTGCCCGCGTTCGCGGTATGGCGCAGGAATGGCCGCAGCCCCCGGCAATTGCATGCCTAAAGCCTCGGCAAGCGAATTCATCGTCGTCGCCGTGCCCATCGTGTTGCAGTATCCGACCGATGGCGCGGATGAGGCTACAAGTTCCATAAAGCCGTCATTGTCGATCTCTCCGGCGGCCAGCATTTCGCGAGCTTTCCACACAACTGTGCCGGACCCTGTACGCTCTCCATTGAACCAACCGTTCAACATCGGCCCGACTGACAATGCGATCGCAGGGATGTTCACCGTGGCCGCTGCCATCAACAATGCTGGTGTGGTCTTATCGCAGCCAATGTTCAGAACGACGCCGTCTAGCGGATAGCCGAAAAGTGTTTCAACCAAGGACAAGTAGGCAAGGTTGCGATCCAACATCGCCGTGGGGCGCTTTCCGGTTTCTTGGATGGGATGCACAGGCACTTCGATGCACGTACCACCTGCTGCAATGATCCCGTCGCGGACACGTTTGGACAACTCAATGTGGTGGCGGTTGCACGGACTCAAATCGCTGCCCGTTTGCGCAATGGCAATGATCGGCTTGCCAGACTGCAATTCTTCGCGGGTCAGTCCATAGTTCAAATATCGCTCCAGATAAAGCGCCGTCATCTCCGGATTGTCTGGATTGTTGAACCATTTCTGTGAGCGAAGTTCGGGTTTCTGTGCCATTAATCTCTCTTCATCTTGCTAAATAAACCTCCCGCGGAGCGTCCGGTTCTAACCAGACCACCCGCCGTCGATCACGTGGGGCTGGCCGGTCGTAAAGGCGGACTCATCACTGGCCAAATACACAACCAATGCCGCGATTTCCTCGGCGGTTGCGACGCGACCCATAGGCTGGCGCGACACGAATTGGAGCATTGCTTCTTCGTAACTGCCAAGTTCCTCGCCAAGGGCTTTGACCCGGTCTTTCCAGCTGGGGCTTTCGACTGTGCCGGGGCAGATGCAATTGCAACGGATGCCCTGCGATATGTAGTCAACTGCTACCGATTTTGTCATCCCAATCACGGCGGCTTTCGTTGTGCCATAGATAAACCGATTTGGAGCCCCGATAACACTCGAACAGGCGGACGACATGTTCACGATAGACCCGGATCCACGCTCCAACATGCCGGGCAAAGCGGCGCGCATCATGCGCCACATGGATCGCACATTGAGGTCAAATGCAAAGTCCCAATCGTCGTCAGTGGCATCAAGAACGTTGCCGTGATGTACGAACCCGGCGCAATTGAACAAAATATCCGGTTCAGCGCGTTCAACAGCGGCGCTGATGCTCTTTTCATCGCGCACATCGAGAGGGAAGGTCTGCAAATTGTCGCCTCGAATCGCTTCAAGTGCGTCGGCGTTTACATCCGTGGCGAAGACCGTGGCGCCCTCTGCAGCCATTGCCAAGGCGCTTGCACGACCGATTCCTTGCGCGGCGGCGGACACCAATGCTCGTTTCCCCTTAAGTCTCTGAGAAGGCATACTTATTCTCTCCTGCTCTGCGCAGCGTTTGTTCGAAATAGCGCGCTGAGAATTGGCCTCTTTCAGCGGGCTGTTTCGTTTTGAAAATTCCGTTAGCGTATGACACGCACAGCGCGTCTAGCACGCGACATAGAGGACAGGGAGAGCTGAAATGACAAGAGTGCTTATCATTGGCGGCGGCGGAATGATCGGTCAGAAACTGAACGCGCGGTTGAACGCGACAGGCTTGCCCAGGCACCAAAACCTTTCGGTAACTCTGTTCGATATGGGCTTCGCGCCCGGCGTGTCGGGTGACTCAACCGAAGTGATTGGCAATGTCACTGACGCAGGCGCCATGGAGAATTTGGCCGCCCAAAAATTCGACATAATTTTCCACCTTGCATCCATTGTCTCAGGAGAGGCCGAGGCTGATTTTGAGAAAGGCTGGTATACGAATATGCTGCCGATGTGGGCCTTCCTGGAAGCGCTTCGCAAAGAACATGATGCAAGCGGGGGCAGCTATGTGCCGCGCGTTGTGTTCACATCATCCATCGCCGTGTTTGGTGGTCCCTATCCAGAAAAGATCAGCGATGAATTTTTGTCTGCGCCGCAGACAAGTTATGGAGCTCAGAAGGCAGCTTGTGAACTTATGCTGACGGATTTCAGCCGAAAAGGTTTCGTCGATGGTGTGTCTATTCGATTGCCTACGATTTGTGTGCGCCCGGGAAAGCCAAACTTGGCCGCAAGCGGCTTCTTTTCCGGGATCATCCGTGAACCGTTAAATGGTAAAGAGGCCATTCTTCCTGTACCCGACACCGTGCGTCACTGGCATGCGTCTCCGCGCTCATCGGCTGGGTTTTTAACACATGCAGCATCCATGGATTTGAATAGGCTCGAGGGACGTCGCGCGCTCAATATGCCGGGATTCTCTTGTACTGTTGCTGAACAGATCGAAGCACTTCGCCGCGTTGCAGGCCAAGGCACAGTTGATTTGATCAAGGTCGCGCCAGATGAAACGATTGGACGGATTGTTGATGGGTGGCCCAGAAATTTTCACATCGACCGCGCGCTTAAGTTGGGGTTCAAGGCCGAAAGCAGTTTCGATGAGATTATTCAAATCTATATCGAAGAAGATCTGCCATCTTCAGCTAGCCAATGACATTGGGTGTGTGCCGTCTGGAATTAAGTGGCGTTTGAAGTGTTCGAAAATGCGGCGTCGCATAACATCTTGGTTTCCACTAACAGCCGCATCCACGATGCCTTTGTGCTCTTTGATATTCGCGGCAAGATCCGTCAGCACTTGATCCGCTTCGACTTTGATTTGGCGGTATCGGTAATATACAATCAAGTGCAGCTCCATCAGCAAGGCAGATCCACAAGCTGAGATCAGTGTTTGATGAAACTCAAGTTCTGCATCTGACCAAAGTTGTAGCAAGTCTCCGGCGATTCCCATGTCGCTCATTCGGCTTTCGATGTGTGACAGCTTATGGTGTGCCGCAATCAGACGTGCCTCCCAATCAACGCCACCGTTCTGCATCGACTTACAGGCCCCTTCGCTTTCCAACATGATCCGCATGGTTGTGACGTCATGCTGTTTTCCTTTCGAATATTCGGGAACGCGGAATCCCCGCTGTTCTTGAAATTCGACAAGACCCATAGTCGATAAACGAAAGAGAGCTTCGCGAATCGTACTTGCTGCGCAAGAGTAGTCAGTGCGCAAATTTTCCGCGCGCAGTTTAGATCCGTGCTCAAAGTCCCCGCGGGTCAATCGACGTCGCATGTCTTCAAAAACGTCTAATTCTTGTCGCATAGCTCAACTTTCTAGGCTAACTCGCGGTTGCGAAATTTCGTTATTTTTACATAATCACGAAATTACAAAAATTTCCAACTTTTTTCTTGATGCGCTAACAGTCTTCCGCCTAACCTCGGGTCAGCGTGACAAGAAACGTGACCCCTTGGGTCGTCCATAATGAAACGCTCCAACAGTCTGGGAGGACCACATGACTTTATTCAAAAAGGCAGCGACGCTGGCAGCAGCCTCTGCACTCGCACTGGGCGCAGCCGTTAGCGCGTCTGCTGAAACAACGAAATTGCGTATCCAAACGCACTATGCGCCTGAAACCGTGTCCGGCAAACTGGCCGCGCAATATATGGAAGACATCCAAGCGATGTCCGGTGGCGGCATCGAAGTTGAAATGTTCTATTCGTCTTCTGTTGTGAAGTCGGTCGAAACATTTGACGCCGCCGCGACAGGTATTCTCGATTGCGACATGACAGGTGGTGGCTACCAAACCGGTAAAAACTCTGCGTTCCAATTTGTGGGCGACATCATGGGTGGATACTCCACGCCTTACCAACAGCTAAGCTGGCTGTATTTCGGTGGGGGCCTTGAAGCCGCCAAGCCGCTTTACAACAAATACGGCATGGAGCTGATTGGTTGGTGGGTTTACGGCCAAGAGTCCTTTGCCTCGTCCAAGCCAATCGAAAAAGTGGCTGACTTCAAAGACTGGAAATTCCGCTCGCCCCCCGGCATGGAAACTAAAATCTTTGAAAAGCTTGGGGCCAAGCCAATCGTGATGGATTTCACCGAGATCTTCACCGCGCTGGAAACGGGTATCATCGATGGTGCGGACGCCTCTGGCCTCGCGAACAACGTGGGCCTCGGTCTCTACGACATCGTTAAGTATGCCAACTTCCCGGGCTTCCACTCGATGCCTTCTGATCACCTGGCATGCAACAAGGCCGTGTTCGACGCGATGCCCGAAGCGCATAAGCGGATCATGAAAGTGGCTATGGAAGCATTGGCGCTGCGCACAGCACTAACGTTCGAAAAGAAGAACGCCGAAGCTGCTGCTGAACTGCGCGCACAAGGTGTGACCCTGTCGCAGTGGGCTCCTGACGAGCTGCAGAAATTCCGCGATGCGGCACAAGCCACATGGCCTGAATTTGCTGATACGCCAGAAGCCAAAGCTCTGGTTGAAGCGCACCTGACTTACCTGACTCAGCTTGGTCTGGTTTCCAAGTAATGGCTGAATAACTGAAGAGGCCCCGCGCCGCGTGGGGCCTCTTTTTTTGTCTCAGGATTTTTGAGACGAGGGGGAATTTCATGCAAGAACGCACGGGCAGTTTGATTCAATGGGTGGTGCCTCTGGCATTTATCCTTTGTGCTGGATGGGTGGTCTGGCACATCCCGGCCTTTACGCTTGATTGGAACCCACCGACAGATCAATCGACCTATGACCAACTGTCTGACCGGTACCGAAAAAACGATGTGACACCAGGAATGAGCGGGCTGTTTGGCGGGTTTGCGGACGTGATCGACTGGATCGCACTGCTGTGCATTCCGGCGATATTGGTCGCGGGGGTCTTTACAGTTCGGCGTGCGCCAATGGAATTCGAAAGCTGGCGCACTGCAGATCGTTTGGCCGTGTTCATTGGACGGGTCACTATGATGCTGGTGGTCTGCCTGTGCGCCGTGATGCTCTATGAAGTGTTCGTGCGGTATCTGCTGAATGCTGCCACACTTTGGGCGAATGAACTTTCGCTCTGGCTTGCCGGATTCATCTTCCTGTGCGCCGGCCTTTATGCGATGCAACAGCGCAGCCACATCCGCATCTTTTTGCTTTACGATATTTGTCCGCGTTGGTTGCAACGCACATTCGACTGCATTTCGACGCTTCTGATCGTCACATTTGCTTTCTTCCTGATCTATGGCGGGTATGGCGAGGCATTTGACAAGTTTTATCGTTGGGAAACATTCGGTACGGCGTTTGATCCGCCGATCCCGGCGACGATCAAACCGGCCGTGCTTATGGTTGTTGGCCTTGTGGCGATCCAATCCGTGGTGAACCTGATCTCGGATTGGAACGCAGAACCGGTTGAACATTCCGCCGCTGATGACATTGACGAAGACGAATTGCGCCGCCTGCGCGAAGCGGTCGGGGCAGATGGCGTCAACGATCTGGATGGCACACGCACGGCCGCACACACAAACACAGCGGAGAAAAGCTGATGGATATCGGAACAATCTCCCTCGTCCTGATGTTGGGGCTTATTGTGTTGCTGGCCATTGGAATGCCGCTGGGCTTTGCCTCGGCGATCCTTGGTGTGCTGGTTCTTGTGATGAAGTTCGAACCCACGTTGCTGTACCAGCCGTGGACCTTTGGCGATGGTATTTTGACAGGCCGGCCGGGGTCCGGACCGCTCAATATCTTGGCACAGAAAATATATGGGCTCTTAACGGACTATGTCCTCATATCCATCCCGCTGTTCATCTTTATGGCTGCATTGCTGGAACGATCGGGTATCGCCAAGTCGATGTATGACAGCCTTAATATCTGGTTGAACCGCACACGCGGCGGCATCGCGATTGTGACGTCTATCATGGCGGTGATCATGGCTGCGATGTCCGGGATTATCGGCGGCGAAGTCGTTCTGCTTGGCTTGATCGCGCTGCCGCAGATGCTGCGGCTCGGCTATAATCAAAACCTTGCGATCGGGACGATTTGTGCGTCGGGCTCGCTCGGCACGATGATCCCACCATCAATCGTTTTGATCATCTATGGCTTGATTACAGAAACCTCGATCAAAGCACTGTTCACCGCTGCATTCATCCCCGGTTTCATGCTTGCGTCGCTTATCATCCTCTACATCATCATTCGCACTCAGCTTAATCCAAGCCACGCACCTTTGCCGGAGCCAATTGAGGGTGAGCCTGAAGGGCGCGAAAAGTGGATGCTGTTCGGCGGGTTCATGAGTGTCCTCGTTGCAGGCTTCTGGAGCTTTTTTACCCTGCGGGTTCTGTTCTTTGAATTTACCGGTCAAAACGCGGCGCAAACCGGTGATCCGATCCGCTTCGGAACGATGGACTATCTGCCGTGGTTTGCTGGAACCGTGATCGTGGCTTTGGCCTTGATCTTCTTTGTCTTTGGGCGTGAAAGAACAGCCAAAGGCTGGGGTATGGGCAAAGGGCTTGTCCCGCCGATCATCATTATCGGTGTTGTCCTGGGCTCGATCTACATGGGGATCACAGGCATCACTGAGGCGGCTGGTATGGGCGCATTTGCGGTGTTGGTTCTGGCCATCATCCGGCGCGAGGCGTCTTGGGATCTGCTGTGGGACAGCTTGATGCGGACGCTGAAATCCACGGGGACAATCATTTGGGTCACCATAGGGGCGGCAGCATTGTCTGGGGCTTATACGATTGCGGGTGGGCCGACTTATATCGCGAACCTGATCATCGGATCGGACTTGCCTACCATGGGCATTCTGTTCGTGATGATGTTGATCCTGCTCTTTATGGGTGCCTTTATGGATTGGGTTGGGATCGTGCTGCTGATCATCCCTGTGTTCTTGCCGATCGTGCAGCGTCTTCCGATCGAGGAAATCGGCTACATTGGTGAACTTCAGCCCAAGTACCTTTCGGTGTGGTTCGGTGTGCTGTTCTGTATGAATATGCAGGTCAGCTTCCTTTCACCGCCATTCGGGCCAGCGGCATTTTATCTGAAATCCGTCGCTCCGCCGCATATCTCCCTGACGGACATCTTCAGAGGCTTCTTGCCATTTATCGGTATCCAACTGATTGCGCTGTCCGTGTTGATCATCTGGCCGCCCATCGTTGAAATCTTGCTGAAATAGCGATGCAGGGGCGGGGTTTATGAAAGATTTTGTTCGCCTTGATCCTGCTGACAACGTGGTGACAGCAACGCATGCGCTTGAGGCCGGTGTTCAGGTCGAAAGCTCTGAAACTTTGGGTTTGGTCCCGTCCGGGCACAAGATCGCCGTGATCGACATCAAAGCCGGACAAGAGGTTCGCAAATACGCGCAGATCATCGGTTATGCGGCACATGACATTTCTGCGGGCGAACATGTTCATACTCATAATATAGAATTTCGCGGAACCGATATGGACTACGAGTTTGCGACAGATATGAGGCCGGTAACCCCGGTATCTGACGCAAAACGTGACACCTTCATGGGGTTTCAACGCGAAAACGGGAGCGTCGGAACCCGCAATTATGTCGCGATCGTAACATCGGTGAACTGTTCCGCCACAGCCGCGCGGATGATCGCAGATCATTTCACCTCGGACGTCTTGGCGCAGTATCCCAATGTCGATGGCGTGTGCGCCTTCGTGCATGGCACCGGATGCGGCATGGCGGATAGCGGCGATGGATTTGAGGCATTGCAACGTGTGATGTGGGGCTATGCGCGCCATCCCAATCATGTTGGCGTTCTGATGGTCGGTCTGGGATGCGAGATGAACCAGATCGACTGGTTGCTGGAAGCCTATGGCGTAAAACAAGGCCCGCTGTTTCAGACCATGAACATTCAAAATGTTGCTGGATTGCGCCGCACTGTTGATATGGGGATAAGTAAGGTTGAGGCGATGCTGCCGCTGGCAAACCAATCCGTTCGAACACCTTGCCCTGCATCTGAGCTGAAAGTCGCGTTGCAATGTGGCGGCTCTGACGCGTGGTCGGGCATCACGGCCAATCCGGCACTGGGATTTGCGTGCGATCTTTTGGTCGCTCAGGGCGGGACGGGCGTTCTTGCGGAAACGCCAGAGATTTACGGGGCTGAACACCTTCTGACGCGCCGTGCAATCGACCCTAACACAGGCCAAAAGCTGATTGGCCTGATCAAATGGTGGGAAGATTACACCGCGCGCAATAAAGGCTCGATGGACAATAACCCTTCTCCTGGAAACAAGCAGGGTGGGTTAACAACGATCCTCGAAAAATCACTTGGAGCGGCGGCGAAAGGCGGAACAACCCCGCTCACTGGCGTTTTCAAATACGCAGAGCCTGTGACCGCGCGCGGATTCACCTTTATGGACAGTCCCGGTTACGATCCCGCCTCTGTGACCGGTCAAATCGCTGGCGGATGTAACCTCGTGTGCTTCACGACAGGGCGTGGTTCGGCATTCGGCTCCAAGCCCGCTCCGACGATAAAAGTCGCGACGAATTCGGAAATGTTTGCGCGCATGACCGAAGATATGGACATCAATGCGGGCTCGATCTTGTCTAACGGTGAAAGCGTCGAGGATAAAGGGCGCGAAATCTATGATCTGTTCTTGCGCGTGGCATCCGGTGAGGCCAGCAAATCAGAAGCGCAGGGCCTAGGGGACTACGAATTCGTCCCTTGGCAAATCGGAGCGGTCATGTGACCCGCTTGGTGGTTCTTGGCGGTGGATTGATTGGTCGACGTCATGTTGAACGCATTATTGCGCATCCGAATGCAGAAATCGCAGGGTTGGTTGATCCTGATCCAAGCGTTGCCTCCGATCTGAATGTACCGCGCTTGTCATCCTTGGCGGATATAGATCAGGCTGATGGCGTGATTATCGCAACGCCGACACCTTTGCACGCGGAACATGCAATCGCCGTTGCGAAACGCGGATTGCCGATGTTGATCGAAAAACCCGTAGCTGCAACATTGGGCGAAGCGGATCATTTGCAAAAAACAGTGTCTAATACAGGGGTATCTGTTCTGGTCGGACATCACCGACGGCACCATCCCAAGGCGCAGGCCTTGAAGGAAATGATGGCTGAGATCGGGCAAGTGGTCACGGTGACACTGATCTGGGCCATGCGAAAACCTGACGCCTATTTTGCTGGAAACTGGCGCACCGACGCCGGAAGTCCCGTGATGATCAATCTGGTGCACGACCTTGATCTGTTGCGCTACTGGTTTGGGGAAATCACGGAAGTTACCGCCTTGCCTGGTGCGTCGTTGCGTGGATCTGGTCGTATCGAAAGTGGTGCAGTCGCTTTGCGGTTTGGCTCTGGCACGGTCGCGACGATTAGCTTTGCGGATACCGCTCCAAGCCCTTGGGGATTTGAAGCCGGGACAGGTGAGAACCCAAATATCGGGTTTACCGAACAAGACATGATGTGGGTTGCTGGAACCAAAGGCGGCTTGTCCTTTCCGTCGCTGACGATGTGGCAAGGCGTGGATTGGGCGTTGCCCGCACAAGCCGTTGCATCCCCACATGTTCCCGATCTCGCACCGCTTGATGTGCAATTGGACCACTTTTTAGACGTCATCGCAGGGCGAGCGGCACCAATATGCAGTTTGGCAGACGGTCGCGCAGCGTTGGATATCGCTTTGCAAATTGAAAACCAGTTGGCATCCAAAGCAGCGTGAAGCTGATCTTGGAACGAACACTAAAACAGAAGGATACACGCAAATGCCTGAAGTTTTGACGCAATCTCAAAAGGACAGCTATGAGACCAACGGGTATCTGGTGCTGGAAAATCAAATTCCTGAGACTTGGCTTGCATCGGTTAAAGCTGAAATTGCTGCCTTTGAAGATGAAGCGCGAACTTTGACAGCATCTACCGATCGTCTTGATCTGGAAGACTCCCACTCAGTCGATACACCTCGACTCAGGCGGATCAAGCTGCCGCATCTAATCAGTGATGTGATGCGTGAATTACTGTTTTCAGATCACATTCTGGCTCCCGCGCGAGACTTGATTGGCCCGAATTTGCGGCTGCATACGTCTAAGCTCAACATGAAATCCGCGGGGTATGGCGCAGCGGTCGAATGGCATCAGGACTATGCTTTTTATCCACACACCAATGACGACATTCTGGCGATTGGAGTGCTGATCGACGACATGGCTGCGGAGAATGGGCCATTGCAAGTGTTCCCGGGCTCACACCAAGGGCCAGTTTATGACCATCACGTTGATGGCGTATTTGCCGGGGCGATGTTGCCGCAAGAGAATGGTTTGAACATCGCGGATGCCGTCCAACTAACAGGTCCCGCGGGATCCATTTCCATCCATCACGGCCGAATGGTGCATGGATCGGCTTTGAACACGTCTGACCGCGCGCGCCGGATTTTGTTTTATGAAATGATGGCAGCAGATGCTTTCCCGATTATGGGATCAATGACGCAGTGGAATGGTATCGAAGATTACAATTCTCGGATGCTCTGTGGAACGCCAACTCTTGCACCGCGTCTGAAGGATATTCCAATTCGGATTCCGCAACCTCAACCCGATGTGCCGATTTCAATCTATGAAATTCAGAAGGGTTTGAAGACGCGGGCCTTTGACACCATTCCATCTCGAAAGGAGACGTTAAAATGACACTTCCAAAAATTGGGTTTGTTGGCCTTGGATTGATGGGCGGCGCCATGGTGGGTCGTTTGCAAGACAAGGGCTATGAGCTGACCGTTCTTGGAAATACGGATCGGACATATCTTGATAAAGCAATCTCGCGGGGTGCGAGCGAGGCAATAACCGCGCGCGATCTTGCGGTGTCATCCGATATTGTCATGTTGTGCATGGGAACGTCCGATCATGTCGAAAGCCGTATGCGAAGCCCGGACGGAATTATTGCCGGTCTGAACAAAGATGCGGTGGTCATAGATTTTGGCACGTCGCTTCCGGGCTCGACACGCGCCTTAGGTCTAGAAGTTGCAGCGGCTGGGGGGGCCTATCTTGATGCGCCCCTTGGACGGACTCCGGCGCATGCCGTCGATGGGTTGCTCAACATTATGTGCAGTGGGGATAAAGCCGCATTCGCCCTTGTAGAGCCTGTTTTGAAAGATCTGGGCGAGAATGTTTTCCACCTTGGCGAACTTGGGTCAGGCCATACGATCAAATTGATTAACAACTTCTTTGGAATGACCGTCGCCAATGCAATGGCAGAGGCGTTTGCCATGGCCGACACCAATGGAGTGGACCGCAAACAGCTTTACGATGTGATGGCGGCTGGACCGCTTCGCTCTGGTATGATGGATTTTGTTAAAGGCTACGGTGTCGACGGCGATCCGAGCCAACTGGCATTTGCGATCAAGAACGCGGCGAAAGATGTCGGCTATTACCAGAAAATGGCGACTGATGCGGGTGTTGAAAGTGCGATGTCTCACGGCGCGTTGTCTAGTTTGCAAGCGGCGATGGATGAGGGGCAAGGCGACGAGATGGTTTCGCAGATGGTCGACTATTTTGCCCGACGGTTTAACGGATAGCCCGAATGGCCCAAGCTGTTCCCGCTCTTGAAGATCGCACGCGGCTTGGGATCCTTTTGACACTAGCGGCTTGGGCCATGTTTGCGCTTGTTGATACCGGGGCAAAATGGGTTGCGGTCTTGGGTTTGCCTGCGGCTCAGATCGCCTTCTTTCGCTATTTTGGGCACTTTGTTGTATCCACGGC
>CAYTPS010000009.1:0-34291 GCA_964439245.1 uncultured Pirellulaceae bacterium
CTTCACGCTTGCGTGAGCATGCTTACGCAAGCGTAAACATGACACCGGTCAATTCAGCTCTGACTGACCACTAGATTATTACAGATCACTTTAGAACCAGATTTGATAGTTTGCAGTCCGCCCGCAGGTAGAAATTCATAGAATTCAGGGTTGGGCCGGTACGACAACTTTATTTTGAAAAGCGTTCTGTAAATCTAAATCTGTGGACTCAATGACGCGCGTAATCTTCGGTTTGGTGATCTCGGCTTTCGCCATTGTCGATTAACAAGTTTTTTCGCGGTTCTCGATGCACGGTCTAGGGCTCCAGGTATCGCTTTGGATAGTTTTTCGTCTTTCGCAGATACCACGATATCATTCTTGCCGCGAAGCGAAACGATGACCTGGCACTCTTTGTCGACGCCACCTTTGGGTCCGTTGATATCTTGGACTGTGATTGTCACTCCTTTCACATAATCGGCAAACTTTTGAACCGTCGCAAACGCCCGCGACATGGCTCTATCTCGTGCCGTTTGACTTAGCAGTTTCTGTTTGTCGTTAATTTCAAATTTCATTGAAAATGCTCCTTAGTTAGTTGGAGAAAAAAGTGAATTGATCCTTTTTGATTTGAATTTGCGGCTTTCGCCGGTTCCCAAGTCGCTGGCCAGACGATGGTGCAGGCGCGACTCCATACAGCGGTGCCACAACTTTTCGGATTGAAATCTTTAGCGCATGAACGAAGGTTGCAAACTTCTCTATATTGACCCAAGCATGCCAATCGACGCGAAAGGCGACTTTGTTCTCGACCGCGTTCATCGCCACTTTTATCAAGTCGTCGATCGAGCTGCCTGTTTTTTGAATTGTGAGAATGCCAGATCCCTCAAGACTGACCTGAATCGTCGACGTGTATTTGCTGCCGGATTCGTTCAAACTGAAGTGAGCAGCAATACGATTGATTCGACGATTGAAGCGCGCCATCACCAAAGCCAAACGATTGAGAGCCGTTTGGGTTTGCTCGAAACTTAAAACTCCCCGCGAATCGTTCAAGACAATGTCCATTGTTCAATCTCCCAACTCATACTCGGATGTGAAAATGCTTCCTTTCGAATCAACTCCTCCTCTTTTCTTATAACCGCAAAAACAACACTTAGGTTCAATAGATATTCAGCCTTTCAAGCATTCAATATTTCTATAAGGGGTCTCTGGCGAATCAGACTGCAAATAGTTCGAAGCATCAAATTCCTCCGTCGTCTCAAGATACAAACCATTCTCTCCAGATCGCTTCGGCAACCGCGTTTCCGTGTCGACAGAGTTCGCGGAATCAATTTTTTGCCACCACTTCGATGCGACGACAGAACTCCATTCAGTGACTGGACTGCAGCGGTTTAGCGCTGAGATTAATTCACGAACGGTTGCCGGGCGATCAGTTTTCGAGCGGGCTAGACATTGAGCGACAAGTTGGACAAGCCGTTTTGAAACTCGGTCGCCCCTTTTCATAATCATTCGACATGTCGCAGTCTGAATCAGGTTCGAGTGATGCGCTCCGAAAAGTTCTTTCAAGTTTTTGGCGTCAAAAAATGGCTTGCCCGTAAGCAGAAAAAAGCCCACGGCTCCAACGGCAAACAAATCAACACGTGTGTCAACCTCGTTGGTCTCAGTGAAGCACTCGGGGGCCATGTAGGCGGGGGTTCCCGACAAAGAATCGTTGCTGGTGGCGGATGTTGGATTCGCTAATTCACGAACCATGCCGAAATCAAGCACCTTGACGGTGTCAACGGCGTCACCTCGGTTACACAGCATGATGTTGGACGGCTTGATGTCTCGGTGCACCAATCCGGCCGCATGGGCTTCGCTTAGTGATTCGCAAATCTGCACAAGGATGTTGATGACGCGTCCATCAGCGATCGCTCCCTCACGGTCGACAAGCTGCTGCAGGTCGTATCCTTCGAGTAACTCCATCGCATAATAGAACAAACCATTTGTCGTTCGGCCGTAGTCGTAAATAGAGATAGTGTTCGGGTGTTTGAGTTGGCTCGTGAGCTTGACCTCTCGCTCAAACCTCTCGATCGCACCGAGACTGCTTTTCTCGGGTGGCAAAATTTTTACGGCAGTAGCTCTTCGCATCAAAGCGTGTTTGGCGCGGTAGACGATACCCATTCCGCCTTCACCGATTTTTTCTTCAAGCTCGTACACGCCCAGTCTCTTTCGCGCAAGCTCCTCCCGCTTGGATTGCAAACGCAATTGAAATAGGTACCAACGGTAAAAAAGCGCTGATAGCGCACTGAGGATCAGCAGCCCAAACAAAGTCCAAATGAAAGCGAGAATTTGTCTCACCGGAGCGTTGGCTTCGTCGTGATCCATTTTTGTTACAAGTCCAACTCCAAATCGAGGTAACCATCTTGAGGCGACAGATGACTTAACGCCTCGGTGATCGGGCAAGCCCTCCAAATTTGTTGCAATCGACGCGCTCCGTCGAGACATTGCTGAATCATGAACCTCCGAAAAGAAATCCATAGGCGAGTCCCCCTCAAAGCGGCTCTTCGATATCAGTTCACCCTGCGGCGTTATCGCGACTGTTT
Source organism: uncultured Pirellulaceae bacterium (assembly GCA_964439245.1). Lineage (GTDB taxonomy): Bacteria > Planctomycetota > Planctomycetia > Pirellulales > Pirellulaceae > Mariniblastus. The sequence continues at coordinate 2,556 of CAYTPS010000009.1, forward strand.
CGCAGCTGATGCCGCTGCGACTCGTTAGCAGCAGATTCGTCAACTCCACGGCAAGGTCGTGTCCGATTCCAAGAAATCCAATCGTCTCCAAGTTTTCGTTTTTGATCGGTGCGGCAACGACTATTACGAATTTCTGTTCGTTAGATGCAGATCGCACACGTAATAGCTGGGAAATAGTGGACTTTCCAGTCGCAAGCGCATCGCAAAATTGAAGTCCAATATCATCGACTGACTCAACCAGCCAGCTTTCTCCCGAGCGTGAGACAATGCGGCCATCGGTGGTCATCAGCAAACAGGTCTTGTTACGCAGTCGCTTAGAAATGGTTGCCAATTCAGAGTTGGCAAGTCGAGTTCGTTGTGATAGGTCCTTGTTCTCTAAAAGCGTTGCGAGATCAGAATCCGACGCCAAAACATGGGCCAGTTGCTTTTCCGACTTCAACCATTGACGAATCGCTTCGGTTTCAAGTTGCAAGACAGTCGTGAGTTTAGTCGCAACGCTTGACCTTAGGGATTCACGAGCGCGGCTGACCGTCCAGAGGCTCGCGGTGATGATCAGGGCAACGACGACAACGATCATCAGTCCATTAAGCCATTCCAGTTTGCGAAACCTGGAGGTGGTAATGCTTCGCCTGGTTGCATGTAATGTTTCGAACATTTGAGCAGGCAGTCGCTTCCAATTGCCAAGGGTTTTTGAACAACAGGGATCTTCGTTCCCCGGCCGATTGCTCATGTGATGCAAACCACGTGCCATCAGCCAGCAAGCGATTGACAACGCCCGATCTTTCAAGACCGCTCTTCAACGATGGTATCTTGTGCAGCGGCGCGGCAGGCTTAGCGACACTTTTCGCTTAGGGTGCAGTATCTTGCACTTCGTCTACAATCGCCGTGCGTGCGTCGAAAATCTAATTATCTTCGCGGGCGGAAAGGCACTAGTACGACCGTGGATTCCGAATGACCGGCTTGGTCGTCAAGCGACCGATTCCACCAAAGCACACTTCAACCAATTTACGCGACTGCGTTCTGCGGATTGTTGATAAACTGAAATCCGTCAGGTGCGGGCAACGATTCAAACTCGTTCACAATCGAAACAAGCTCACCACGTAGAATTCGAACTGATTCGGGAGCTGAAATTCCAAGTCGAACTTGGTTTCCTTTCAGTCGGATCACTTCAACGGTAATGCCCAGTTCGGGAAAAACAATTTGCTCATTGGTCTTGCGGGAAAGAACTAGCATTTCGACTTCCTTGTTAACTTCTTGGGATGAAATGGCCGGACAATTGCCAACGTGTCGCAAAGAGAGCAATAGCGATGCCAAACTTTAGCCAAATCCCACAAAATGACTCTCAAACTTTCAACCGACGATTGTTTGTCGCCTTTTACAAGCTTTTGCCCAGATCTATTTGAAGAATGCTAGCGGTGGCTCAGGCGTCCGAATCCCTTGAGTGGTCACCCAGCGATCAAAGTATTCTAAAAAGTGGTTGCCGAGTAGCCAGCGCCAGACGTTGGCGTTTTGTCCGTTTCTTGTTCGAACAAGGCGGCCCGACGCTCGACGATGAGGTTCTACTTGCGGACAACAATCTCGTTGCAAATTTTGATGATGCCGAATTCACGAACAACTGTTTCAATCGCTCCACACTGCCAAGCTGCATCCACCGTCCCGCTTAGACGAGCCATTTCATCGACCGTTGTGAGATTAATTTTGACGTCCTCAATCCCGATGATCCGACGGATGGAAGACAGAATGGTCAGGCTAACTTCATGGTTGCGCAAAACACAATCGGCGTTCACGATCAGAAAGTTGGACACTCTCAGCACGCCCGGCACGCCAAGCGTGATGTCCTCGGCCCGCGTCTTCATCTGCTCACTGGCTGCGTAACCTGAGAGCGTTACGGTCCCAGCATTAACATCAACGCGAATCGCGTGTTCCTTCAAGTTCGCTTTTTCGGCAAGCGCCCGGTTAACTTCGAAAGCAATCTTGAGATCAGAAACAATTTCCGTCGGAATTACGGTCAGCTGGTTGACGACGCCCGTTACACCGTCGCAAGCCTTGGCAGTTTCCGCAGCCTTTAGTTTGAGGCTAAACGTTCGGACTTCGCCCCGAAGTGTTACTTCTCCAGACCTTGATTCGATTTCAATCCGTTCTGCGGACAGGTCTTGCTCCGAAATGAGGGCTTGCATTGCGAAGTGCTCTACGTGTTCGTCTAACATACTGATTCCTAGTTAAATAGTTTTTTGGTCTGACTAAAAGCGCGCGAGCGATCCGTTCAAATTCCGGCCACGGGATTTTGCGGAATCAGGCTTTTCGGCTTTGGATCCATTGGTAGCGGGGCTTTCGGATTGCGGCCGCTCACTTGGTAAACAACCAAGCCCAGGTGAGAAAGATATCTAACGTCTCGGTTCAGAGTGATTGCTTGATTGACCAACGCGACCTTCGCTCGGTTCGGTTTCGTACATAACTTTTTTCTCTCTTGTGAAGGGCCAAAAGATTGAATTACTACTGATCTAAATTTTCGGCTTCGTCCTTTTGTTCCAACTCTTCGAACCGTGCCTTCCAGTCGGCAACTTTCTCTTTGGAGGATTTCGACAATTCACCCCAAGCCTTCTCCGCTTTAATCTTTGCTTTTGCCCAGAGGTCGCCAGACGCAATTTTCAGCTCGTCAAGGCTTTCCTTAACTTGCTCGAATCGAGTTTCCAACTCAGCTATTTCCCCACGAAGTTTTACCTCGGCCTCGCCCTTGGCGGAGGCGGCTTCTTCTTTCATTCCATTGATTTGGCTTTGTAGTTTCTCAAGCTTGGCTTCCATTTCAGATTCGTATCGCCGACGCTCCTTCATTGCTGCTAACTTATCTGTCTCACGCTCGATCTTCGCTTTCTGATTGTTGATGTCAGCGTTACTGATTTGCGAGTCACAGCCAACCACTGCGGTGCAGAAGCAGAGGGTAGCGATAGTCATGAGTAGTCGTTTTGTTTTCATGGTGGTTCTAAGCTAAGTGGAAGATAAAGCGAAATGTGAACGGAGCGTGAAGTCCGATTCGGTGAGAATCAATCAAAGTTCAAGTTTTTCAAAGCGGGGCGGTCTTCTTTCGGTGGATCGGCTAGGAGGCCGCGCCCGTTTGAAATGGCAAGTTAGGCATAGGTAAACCAACGCCACCAAGATGCAAAGTCCATGCCATTTCGCGCTATTCGGCTCAACTGGTGCCATTCGATTCGGAGCAGAAGATTTCGAAAACTGAACCAATAGCCAATCCGGAAATTCTGATTGCCTGGCGATCATCGTGAGCGAAGATAGGCCATTTCGACAAAGTCATTTGATAACTGGCTGGCAAAGTAGTTTGATCGTTGAACTACGAGCCCAACAATTCTGCAACTTTTTCGATCAGCTGCTGGCGGTCGATCGGTTTGGTTAAGTAGTCGTTGCAGCCGGCGTCGAGGCATTTTTCGCGGTCGCCCAGCATCGCGCTGGCGGTTAATGCGATGATCGGTGTGTCGATGCCCTGCTTACGAAGCTGAGCCGCCGTTTCATAGCCACTTAGCCTCGGCATGTGCATGTCAAGCACGACTAAATCGTACTTCGACGCACCGTTGGAAGAAAACAAATCCAATGCCGCTTGGCCGTCGTTTGCCAGTTCGACCTGAGCGCCCTCGCTCTCCAACATCCGCTGAAGCAGGCGTTGAATGCCCCGCGTGTCTTCAACGACTAGTACCTTGCCTGACAGGGTGGAGCCGGAATTGCGGTCGCGGCTGTTGGTAGCGCTCTTCGACTTCGATTGTGTCGACGGGTCGATCATCGTGCGGTCGCCGAGCTCACCTGTGGGCAGACGAAGCGTGAAACAGCTCCCCTCGCCCGGTTTGCTTTCGGCATTCAGGGTTCCGCCCATCAACTCAACCAGCCGTCGACTGATATAAAGTCCAAGTCCTGTACCGCCTTTGCGGCGAGTCGGTGAGCTGTCGACTTGACTGAACTGTTCGAACAATTTCCGCATTTCGGCAGGCGTCAATCCAACGCCCGTATCCTCGACTCGAATTTCTAACCGCGGATGGACATCGCGGTCGATCAACTTGCAATAAATTTTGACCGAACCTTGCTCGGTAAACTTGATTGCGTTGCCAGTCAAATTAAATAGCACTTGGCGGAAACGTACAGGGTCGACCAAAATTTCATCCGGTATCATGCCGTGGTACTGAACATCAAACTCAAGCCCACGCTCGCGCGATCGGTAGCGCATCGTGTCGGCGACATCTTCGATGATTTCAATCGGTGACGCTTCGATCAGATCGGCTTCCAGTTTGCCGGCCTCGATTTTGGACATATCCAACACATCGTTGACCAGCGTGACCAGATGTTTTCCGCTTTGGTGAATAAGTTGCAGGGTGTCGTGTCGCTCTTTGTTCGTTTCCTGATCGAGCAAGAGTTCTGTCATGCCCACAACGGTCGTCAGCGGCGTGCGAATCTCGTGACTCATGTTGGCCACAAAAGCACTCTTGGCTTCGTTGGCGGCTTCGGCGACGTCACGGGCTTCTGAAAGTTTCGATTCAGCCCGTTGATGCGCGGTCATGTCAAATTGAATGCCGACAAAGTGAGTTAAATTGCCGTCTTCGTCGTGCACTGGAGTGATGACCAGCTCATTCCAAAACCACTTTCCACTTTTTCGGTAGTTAAGCAGTTTGACTTGGCATGCCTTGCCCCTCTTGATCGCATTTCGAAGTTTTCGCAGCGCCGCCTTGTCCGTATCTGCGCCTTGTAAAAACCCGGATTTACGAAAATGATCGGGTTGTCTTCTTGGCTGGGATCGGTAATCACCATCGCGGTCAACGAAGATTCAAATGCTTTGCGAAAAACACGCGATTGAGCTTCCGATTCAACACGTTCTGTTACGTTGCTGCCCGAAGGAATTAGATGGGTGATGACCCCTTGGTCGTTTCGCAGCGGTGTTAGTTGGAAATCGAGGGTGATAAATTCACCATCTCCAACTCTTACAGGAACGTCGTATCGCACCGACTCACCGCCAGCGGCGCGCCGAATCGCGTCACGCAATTGTTCCTGAATCTCTTGCGAATACGACCACCAGTAGGCTTCCGCGAAGTGCTTGCCAAGCACATCATCCGGTTCGAGGTTTGCCGCCTGAAGTGCTGGCTGGTTTGCTTCGATCAATGTCCCATCGGGCTCAAGAACTCCTGCAAAGGCACTCAAACCATCGAGCGTCCGGCGCAGGAACGTTCCGCGTGATCGCAGTTCTTCTTCCAGTTCTAATTCCTGCGAAATGTCCCGGCCGACTTTTGAAAGATATTCAACATTTCCAGCCTCGTCTTCGTGAGCGATGATAACTGACGACATCGGAATCGCTTTTCCGTCACGATTAACGATGTCGGTTCGGCCACTCCAGATTCCCTTTTCGAGCGCCTCGGGAACCGCTTCTTCGCGAATCATTCTGGCCATCTCGTCGGTGTGCCAATTTGCGATCGACTTACCAGTGACGTCGTAATCCTCGGGCAACCCGAGCATGCGGCAGCCCGCGGGGTTGACCGTGATTGTGTTGCCTTCCAAATCGCAGGAGCCAACAAAGTCCGATGTTTGCTGCACGATGTTTGCGAGCTTGCGTTGTTTTTCTTCTGCGATTTTCTGTTGTGTGAAATCGTGGCTGATGCTGGACAATCCAGAGACTTCTCCGTTGGCATCGTAAACCGGTGAAACTGATAGGACGATGTTCTTGACTTCGCCCGTTTTTGTGACACGGTTGGTGTTGAGATCTCGGACGGCTTCGCCCGAGGCGACCTGTGCAATCACATCAGGCACTTCCTTATTTGCGGGATCCGGCGAGAGCATGGACACGTGCTGGCCAATTGCCTCCTCTTTGGTGTATCCATAGAAATCGACTGAACCGGGGTTCCAGCTGGTAATGTTGCCCTCGAGATCCGTTCCGATGACTGCTTCGACGGTGGAGTCGATGATGTCTTTGTATTCCTGCAGTTGCGCGTTGGTCTCCTTGACCGAGTTGATATCAATGAGCGTCAGGATCACACCTTCGACTTGCAGTTTCGCTCGATAGGGCATGATCCGCATCAACCAGTGATTGCCACGTCGATCCTTGACCTCTCGCTCGATAACTTGTTCTTCTTTGAGGACTGTGTCGAGTTCTTCAAAAACGCTTTCGTCGTTGATGATGTGCGCAAAGTTTCCAATCGGCCGGCCGATATCTTGCGGCATCAGGCTGAACGTGTCGGCGATTCGCGGCGTAAACCGGCGGACGCGAAGCTGCCGGTCAAGAAAGACGACACCGACTTCAGTCAGCTCGAACAGGTTATTCATGTCGTCGGTCAACTCGGTCAGCTCGCCGATTTTACGTTGGTACTCGTGGTTGACAGTGTAGAGTTCTTCGTTGACCGACTGCAATTCCTCGTTGGTGCTCTGCATCTCTTCGTTGGATGCGACCAATTCTTCATTGGTAGCTTGCAGTTCCTCGTTGGACGTTTCCAGTTCCTCTACCGTGGCTTGCAAGTTTTCTTTGGTGTAGCGTAGTTCGTTTTCTAGCGTCGCAATGTGATCGCGCGCCAGATCGGAAACGTTAACGTCTTCATCCAACAAGGACTTGTTATCGTCGGTCTGGATTTGGATCGGCTCGATGGTGATTAGCGTATGAGTGATCTCAGTACGCGGGTCTAGAATGGGATCAATTTTGAGTCGAATGTGCTCAACCCCCGCGACCGTTTTCACCGAAATGCCGGTGTAGCGTACGGGCTTATTTTCCTTCGCCACGTGCTGTAGCGCGCCCGAGACAGATGTTTTCAAATCAGCATGGATGATTTCCATGATATTTGTGGAAACACGACCGCCACGAAATTGCAGAAATCGCTCCGAGCCACCGAACGAATGCAGCAGCGCACCACCCTCGTCAACCAGAAAGCTGGGGTCCATGCATTTGTCCAGCAACAAGTCGTAGGTCGCCAACATTTGAGCTTCTGGCGTTGGCCGTGAGCTACTGCGGCGGTTCTTGGAGAAAGGCCGTACCATCGCGGTTCCGCCAAGTGGCAGTTTTATGTTGTTGCTCAGGCGAACATCGCGACGTTTCTTGTAAATTCGCCACTTCTTGTTCAGCGGATCGAACTCGTCTCGCAAATCGCCCGGTGTCTCGCTGGGGCCGAGGAACAGAAACGAACCCGTTCGCAAAGCGAAGTGGAACAGCGAGATAACTTTCTTCTGAACAACCGGCTGGAGATAGATCAACAAGTTACGGCACGTCACCAAATCTAGCTTCGTAAACGGCGCATCGTTGACGACGTCGTGCGGCGCGAAGACGATCATCTTGCGAATCTCGGGGATGATCTCGTAACCGTCGATACGCTTGACGAAGTAGTTGCCCAGTCGCTCCGCTGACACTTCTCCGAACGATTCCTCCGGGTAGATACCGAGGCTTGCGAAGTGAAGCGAGTGCCGATGCACGTCGGTTGCGAAAATTTTCACTTCCGGACGCCTATCAATTTTCCTCAACGCTTCGTAAAAGCTGATCGCGACCGAATACGCTTCCTCGCCCGTCGCACAACCCGCAATCCAAATACGAATCGGCTCATCCGATTCCATCTTCTTTTCGATAATTCGCGGAATAACTTCGGCTTCGAGATAATCAAAGGCGGCTCGATCCCGAAAAAACTGCGTGACGCCGATCAACAAGTCTTTATAAAGCAAGTTCAGTTCATCGGAGTTGTCTTGGAGAACCGTAGCGTAGTTCTCGATCGTTTCGTACTTTCCCAGCGAAATTCTTCGATCGACTCGGCGTCTAACGGTGGTTGGTTTGTACAGACTAAAATCAATACTGTGCTCCCGTCTGAGCAATTTGAAGACTAGCTCCAAACCTTTCTCATCAATCGTTCCGATTTCTTGATCTCGCAGGTTTTCGGGACTGAGTGCTTGGTCGATGTAGGTCGCTATGGCGTTCGCGATTTGGGCTGGTTCCATCACCAAATGCACGGCGTCGGTTTCTTGAGCGCTCAGCGGCATGCCGTCAAATTTGGCAGAGTCCTCGTCTTGGCAAAGAACCAAACCGCCGGCTTCATTGATATCGACAATCCCTCGAGAACCGTCGCTTCCGGTTCCTGATAGGATGACGCCAACCGACATCTTGCCACAATCGTTGGCCAGCGAGCGAAAGAACTGGTCGATCGGCAGGTTCAACGCTTCGCTTCGGTCGCGTTCGGTCAGCAGAAGTTGTCCACTAGAAATCGCCATTTCCGTGTTGGGCGGGATCAAATAGATCGTGTTTGGTTGGACTCGCATACGGTCTTCGACACGATGGATCGCCATCGACGTTTTTCTCGCAAGCAATTCTTCCATGTGGCTTTTGAAGTCCGGCGAAAGATGCTGAACAACGACATAAGCCGCACCGGTGTTGTCAGGCATGAACTCAAACAACTTCTCGATCGCTTCGAGGCCGCCCGCGGATGCTCCCACGCCGACGATGTGAAAATTACATGGCTCTGGAGTTCGCTGCTGTTTAATTTCGTTGTTTTCTTTGTTCATTTTTTTGTCCCTCACGCGTTACAGGTTAACACCCTGATTGATCGTGAAACGCGAATGTTGTTGAACAACCAAGTTTCGCCTGAAGTTGTTCTGTTCACGTGTGGTTAATAACAATTTTACAAACGTCGTGCCAATACTGGAACAAGATTGAATTTGGTGGATTTGAAACCAGTAAACCGCATCTTTGGTCCTCGCAAAACCATCTTGGTCGATTTGCCACCGGCTTAATCGGGGTTTTGAGATGGCGGTCTATGTTGGTACATCAAATGCGAGTTGGTTGTCACTGTATCGACAAGATTGCAATGGCCAAACGACGCCATTCTGTCAGTCAAGAATTTTTACTTGATGGACGAGCTCACGTTTGTCCTTTCAGACGCTATTTTCAAATTTGCCCAGAGAGAGAACCCAATGGCTGCTTACGTACTTGCGAACAAGAACACCGAAGAACTTGAGACAACTGTTTTTTCGTCCGAAGCCGGCGATGCCGTCGCTGTCTTCACCGACCAGAAGAACGCGCAGGAGTACCTAGACGATGCCGACTGGAACGACTCGATGACGGTCGCGCACTTGAACGCGATCCAGCTAATGGAGTGGCTGATCCACTGTCATCGAAATGGAGTGCGGTTGATGCTAACCGATCCCCGACGAAGCGAGCAGGAATCCGGCATGCGACTGTCAACGCTGGACATCGAAGCTCAACTGGAGCACGCCGGCAGCCACATCGTGCGCATCGCTAACCCGGACTTTTAGAACGAGCCGCACGCACTGGCTTGTGAGTCAGCCCAGAAACGACATCAGCCCCTCGAGCACACCGCTGGTCGCGGGGCTTTCGGCTGGGTAGATGGGTTGGCGAAGTTCACCCGCTGATCGTATTGCCATGACATTGACCCGAAGTTCTTCGGTCGCATTGGATACGATGATAGCGCGACAATTTGCAGTCAGCATGGCCAGGTCATTGCCCGAATCGCCGGCGTAGATCACCTGAGTTGAGAAATCGAGATTCAGCTCGTGCGCAATCCAGCGAACCGCATACGCCTTGTCGACCGTCTGGGGCAGCAAGTCAATCAACCCGTTGCCGTTGAAAGGATCAACGCTGCCAAGCACCGAAAACGGGGCATCCGTTCTTGAGAGGACGGTTGCGACTGCGTCGGTGGTCGACGCCAATTGTTCTGCATCCACGTAGTAGCTCAACTTGAAAGACGACAGCTTCTCTGGTTCTTGCATTCGCAGTTCAGCAACTTCCGCGAGTGAACGCTCCAAGCCTTCTCTCGTCCAGCCCTGCAAAATGCCGGAGAGCGTCGCCGAGTAATCATTCAGTTGGTGCCACGTGGTAGTGGATTCAGCTGATCCCGAACCACGATAAATCTCTGTGCCAACGTTGCAAATGAGAAACGAAGGTGTCGGCAAGTTATGTGTTTCGATCGCTTCACAGGCGGACGCAAAATGGCGGCCTGTTACGTACACGAGCCGGAACTTGTCTGCCAGATGTAGCTGACGAAATTTCTCCAAGTCCGTCGCCGTTTCGGGGTGCTGCTGCAGAGGAATTAACGTCCCGTCAAGATCAGTGAAAAACCACGTTCGGTTCATTGGTCTCATCCGCGCTGAAGCCAAAGTAGTTGATATGGTTCGAGTTGAACCGGCGCGCTCAAGTTAAGCGGCTTCTCGCCGATGCAGTCATGATAAAGCCGACTAAATCCGACGGTGCGAACGAAGTTGCTGTCAACGGTTTGATACTGATCGGAAAAGTTGGCCAGCACAATTAAGCGGTCTCCGTCGTTGCGACGTACGTAACCCAACACGTGCGGGTTGCCCGTTTCAAAAAGATCCATCTCTTGACCGGCCAGCGCTGGAATCGACTTTCGCAGCGCAATCAATGATCTGACTTGGTGGTAGATTTCGGCATGAACGGTTGTTGTCGGCTCGGCGGAAACACTGGCATCGTCCGAGCCATGCGGCTTTGCTGGCGTCGGCTGGTTTTCCAGCGACTCGACGAATGACCAATTCATTTTTGGCCGATGAATCCAACGGCTGTCGTCTGCCTTGGCGGGGTCAGAAACGAAATCGTAATCGTTGAGCATCCCCCATTCTTCACCCAGATAAATAAGTGGAATACCACCAATGCTAAGGCAAATGCCCTGCATCAAACGAATTCGCCGCATCGCCATTTCAATCTGCCGCGGGTCGTTTTCCTCGATTGCTTTCTCAAGACCGGCTAAGGATGCGAGCGTTCCAGAAATACGCATGTCGCCGGTTTGCAAATTGTGTTGAAACGGGACACCTCGCGCAAACGAACCCGGAAACTGCCCGGTGTAAAATTGGTTCAAAAAGTTGCGATGGTCGGCGGCGTCGATCCCGATGGCTTCGGCATCGCCATTGTCGAAAGTCCAGCCAATATCGTCGTGGCATCGCAAGTAGTTCACCCAAGTCGTCGCCGAGGGCAACTCAAAACGATGCGACAGTGTTTGGTACAGCAAGGCCGTTTTCCGCGTTGCCAATGATTCCCACATCAACGCCATCAGCGTGGGGTTGTACGAAATCTGGCATTCGCCGCGCGAAATGTATTTGACAACTTCATCCGGGTGTACGATGGCTTCAGATTTGAAAATCAGACCCGGCGCAGCGATTCGAACACCAAGGTTAAAAGCTTGAATGATGGTGTGGGCCTGCGGAAGATTCTCGCACGAAGTGCCCATCTGCTTCCAGATGAATGCGACGGCATCCAAACGCATCACGTCAACGCCCAGATTTGAAATGAACAACATCTCTTCCATCATGGAGCGAAAAACCGACGGATTGCCGTAGTTCAAATCCCACTGGAAATTATTGAACGTCGTCCAAACCCACTTCTTCATTCCGTCATGCCACGAGAAATTACCGCGGCGAACGGTCGGAAAAATTTCGCGGAGTGTCTGCTCGTACTGGTCCGGTTTTGTGCGGTCAGAGAACAAGAAGTAATATTCCTGAAACTCTCGGTTTCCCGATTGAGCATTGACGGCCCATTCGTGGTCGTCGCTGGTGTGGTTAAACACGAAATCGAGCACCAGCAGAATGCCTTCCTCGCGCAGGTCATCCGCCAAACTTCGCAGGTCTTCGATGGTGCCCAGTCGTGGATCGACTGAACGATAATTGCTGATCGCGTAGCCTCCGTCGCTGTTGCCCGGTCGCACTGCGAACAAAGGCATCAAATGCAAATAGGTGATTCCGAGACTTTTGAAGTACCCGACGTGCTGCCGAAGTTGCGGTAAATTTTCGCTGAACAGATCGACGTACAAAGCCCCGCCGACGATGCGATTGGACTGAAACCAATTGGGTTCAATTTCTCGTTTGCGGTCGACGTCGCATAACGTTTCGCTACGATTCAAATGAAATTGCAGCAGCGACAACAGCAGTTGTTCAGCGTGATAGTGAAAATCACCACGCTCACCGTAAAGTGACTCCAACCGTTGATACAGTGGCAGCCAATAGCGATCCAAACGTTGGCAAAATTCGATTCTACGCTGCCATCGCAGCGGTTCATCCGATTGTTTTTGCCAGCATTCATCTAGTCTCGGTGCGATGCGACGCAATGTCAGCCTCGCGTGATACTCAACCTCCGCAAGTTCATCAGTGAGTTCAACATCGACCAAAGAAGAAAACGGAGGTTGATTTGTTTCACTGCGGCTTTCGCTGATGATTGGCTTGCGCAAGTAAGATGTGTTGGGATTCTTTGATTCCACAAATAGCTCATTTATTCAATACGGTCATTGGGGATACGGATGTCGCCCAGAAAGTTGTAGTACTCGATGCCATCCAAAATTCCTCCGGCATGTCGCCGATCAGAGAAGAAAACGCGTGGTCGCTGCTTCAGCCGTTTCATTTCCGGGCCGTGATTGGCAACCACCACTCCGAGCGTGCGGCCGAGCAACATGCCGGCGTCGTTTCCTGAATCGCCGGCCACCAACACATTTTCCGGCGTAAAGCCCCACTTCCAAAGCACGTGGCGTAGCGAAAGGTCGCTGCCGCCGCGAACGGGAATAATGTCAATGAAACAACCCAGCGACATGACGACTTTAGCTCGCAAACCTGCCGCCCGCAGCATTCTTTTGATTTTGGCAACGCTGGTTTTGCTGTTCACATCCAATTTGTAGCCGATTTTGAATTCCGATTGCTCGACGCCTTCCTGAAGCTCGACGCCCTCAAGCGGTTCGAGCACTCGTCGAATTTCGTCTGGTTGCCATGCGAAACTAATTGATTTTCTCCAGCTCAAATCGGCGGTCAATCTATCGCCGTAATGCAATTGGGTGCCTGCGTCGGTGTCGATCAAGTCTGGTTTGGGTAGATCGAGATCCGTGATGATTTGGATTGCTTTTTCCAACCGACGTCCGGTCGCGACGCCGAAGCCGATGTGGTCGTTTTCGATGATTAGTTGCTTGAATTGAGCCAATGCTTCTGCATCGCCGGTGAGCGTGTTGTCCAAGTCCGTAATGATAAGCCGATCGAACTCCGGCAATCGGCGACTGGGTCGGTTTACAAAGGCCGGAGCTTTTGCAGATTCAATTAGCTCAGAGAGTTCACGCGTGTAAATCTTGGCATGGTTGTTCCATGAGTAAAACTTCCGGGTGTTGACGAGCCCGTCGTTGGTCAAGCTGCGAATCAATTTGTTCTCGATATCGTTTTGGGCGAGCGGGTCGATCAGCAGACCGTTTTTACAGTTTCCTAAAATGTCGCGCGGCCCACCATCGTTGGTCGCGATGACTGGCAGTCCAACGCCCGCCGCTTCTAGCAGCGTTAAACCAAACGGCTCCGTCAACGCCGGATTGACGAACACACCTTTGGTGGCCGCAGCGAGGCGGTACAGCCGTGGAATGTCCGTGCACTGATGCGTTTTTGGGTAGGCGACTTTTCCGTACAAGTCGTAACGGTCAATCATATGCAACACATCGTTGAGAATACGTTGCTGAGGTGGAGACAGTTTCTTTAAATCGTCGCGCGTGCCCATCACCAGAACGAGGTTGGCCAGCTCTTGCAAACGCTTGCTTTCACCGAACACCTCGACCAAAGCAGAGAGATTCTTACGCTCGTCCAATCTCGCAACCGCGAGAATCATCGGTTTCTTTGAATCGACCAGAAAGCGATTGACGTCTTTCGCAATCTGAGAGGTTTCGTCGCAACCGTCGGTGGCCTCCGGAGAAAATGCGGCGAGATCGACTCCCGGTGGAATCACCTCCATTCGCTGCGGCTGGTAGTGGTCGTACAATTCGTATTGTTGTTCCACTTCCTGACAGGTGCTGGTCACGACCATGGAAGCCGTTTCGAGCGCCATTTCTTCAGCTTCGACGCGTGTCTCGAAACGGTACTTTTTATCATTCGCCTTCCGTTTTACGTCGTCTTTTGTTTTGGCGGCCAGACGTTGTTGTTTGACCCGACCGAGTGAGTGCCCGGTGAAAACAAACGGCAGGTGCAGTAGTCGCGCGAGTTGCGCTCCGGCCAAGCCTGCGTCCGCATAGTGGCCATGGATGACATCCGGCAGCCCGTTTCGACGCCAATGCTGCAGCGTTTGGTCAACGAACATTTCCAAATACGGCCAGAGCGCTTCCTTTCGCAAATAGCGTCTTGGCCCAAACGGTATCCGAACTAATTTGGCATTGGGCGCGATCTGTTCGTACAACTGCGCGTACGATTGACCAACCTTCGGGTCGATCACTTGACGCGTCAACAGCTCCACTTCGCGGACGTTGGGCAGCTTAGCAAGTTCCTGAGCCAGCTCGACCACATATTTTACTTGGCCGCCGGTATCGGCGTCGCGCCCTAGCTCCATATCTTGGATTCGAATCAAACCGTGAAGACTGATTAAGGAAATTTTGATCGGCGAAGTCGCGTTGTTGGCGGCCTCCCATGTTTCCATTTCCGCAGCCACCAATGGTTCGGCCGTTGTTTCGTTGTGCAAGTCAACGGCATAGTTGTGCAGCAGTTTATTAATCATCGTCGATCACTTTCGTCAATTTAATTTTGTGTTCTATCTGTCGCCGCGGCGTTGCTAACGGTTTCTCGTTCGGTCTGCCATTGAAACTGGCTGTAGTGCGTCACGTCCGTTGTGGTCGCACCGCTGAGCGAACAAGCCAACGCGGCGAATCGGTTTGCGTTCTCCAAAATTTCCAGTGGCGGACAATTGCTCAGGATGCCGAAAAGGCAAGCGGCTGAAAAAGCATCGCCAGCGCCGACGGCGTCAACAAAGTTGCTTACTGGTTTGGGTCTGTACGAATAAATCGCTAACTCGGGTGAGTCTTGTGGGGCGTAGATCCAGCAAGATTCTTTCTCGCCACAGGTCACGATCAGAGTTCTGTTTCGTTCGCGTGAGAGTCGCTTGAGTAGGCGCTCCGAGGCTTGCGTGATCGAACGTTCGTCAACCGTTGGAAGCGATTCCCCGGAGAGTCGTTCAAGTTCCGACTGGCTGATTTTGAGCCAGCGGGCTTGCTGAATCAGTTCGATGGCCAGTGACTCGTCATACCACTGATCTCGGATGTTGATGTCTACAAATCGAGGTGCTGTAAAAATGTCGGCAAGTTCGCGAAGGCCCGCTCGGTTAGACTCGTTTCGAAACGCCAAACTTCCGTGATACAAAACGGTGGGCGGATGTGACTTGGCGGTCGCGAAGTAATTCGCGAAAGGAATGAAGTCGTAGGCTTGCTGATCGACGATATCGTACGAAACGTCGCCGTCCGCAGCGTCGTGGCTCACCTCAACCACCCCCGTTGGAGCATGTTCGACGCAGCCAACGAATTCAGTTGCGATTCCGGTTGATTGCAAACGCTGGACTACTTCTCGACCGGCTTCGTCATCACCGACAGCGGTTAACAGGTGCACCAACTTGCCCAACTGCTGCAGATTCCAAGCGACGTTCAGCGGCGCTCCACCAAGAACTTCTTGACCATCCTCAAAGCGATCAAACAGAGTCTCACCGATGACCAAGGCGTCGGCGCGGTTCAATGATTGATTCTTTGAATTGTCCATCGAAGGATTTGACTTTCTTCGGTTAGAATGGAAACGATTTGGTTTGACAGTGCCGTGTTAAAGTTCTCGCAGTGGTGCCGCCATCTAGATATTTGTCCTATCTAACGAACCGACAGCAACAAGTCGTAGTGAGGTTTTTCTCAACGCGGCCTTTCAACGGCACACCGACGTTCTGTAAGTTGCGAAAACCATGCCAATTCGAGAAACAATAGAGCTGCGACGGTGGACGTGCCCTTAAGTCGCAATAGCGGGCCACACTAGCCTGTGAATTTTGATTCCTGTGCAAGCGTTGCTTGTTTATTCACCAACCTGAGTGACCGTCGGCCAGCGGGGTGCACTTTCTTCAGGCAGCATGCACCGCAAGCGCATGGGTACTCAAATTGCGTCTGTGTCCCACGGATCGGGCTGCCGGTCTGCGACATCGGTACAGGGCATTCGATTTAATTTTGGATTAATCGACTCTGACTGCTGGGACGCGAGAAAGCTGCTGGGCATCCACTTCGATATTTGACAGCAGGCTGCGAGCCATCCCCCTTAGTTTCCAGCTGTCCAATCGAGCGACAAATTTTGCTTTCAGGTTGCTGGACAAACAGATCGCATGCTGCATCAAACAGTGTGGCGGCCGACGACGAGTTTGCACCCATAGCAACGTTATGGTGTTAGATGATGCGAGACAATCCTGTCTGGTTGTCGCAAAACCACCGTGGTCGTCACGCGGCCACGAAAATTGAGGGAAAGTACTTTTAGTTGGTCAAACTACGGCGGTAACCATCTACTTGGCCGTTGGCATGTCGGATGCGACGTTGAGTCTGTCAAAGATAAGAACAGTCGTCGATGCTGCGAAAGAAAACAATTCTGTTAGACTGTAATTAAAGGAGAAAACATGCCACAGATACTTGCGATTGACGACGACCGAACCGTGCTTAGGCTGATCGAAAAAGCCTTTGAGAATGTACCTGATGTCGAACTGACGACGGCGTCCACGGCCGAAGAGGGACTTCCTCTGATTACCGACGGTCAAGTCGACGTTTGCCTGCTTGACATTATGCTCCCAGAGATGAACGGGCTGGAGCTTGCCAGGAAAATCCGCTCGCTTGACGCGCGACTGCCAGTGATCTTTATCACGTCGATGGACGACAGCGACACCGCGATCGAAGCAATGAAGTTGGGCGCTTACGAGTTTTGCACCAAGCCGTTGGACATCGCGCAAGTTCAGGACTTTGTCGAACGAGCGATTCAAACCCGTCGATTGATGCGGTCGCCCGTCACGTTTCAGGAGACGGACGAATACCGCATCGACGACGGCGATCAGTTGGTTGGCAAAAGCCCCAAAATGGTCGAGGTCTACAAGCAGATTGGTCGTGTCGCCAGTCAAATGGTTCCGGTTTTGATCCGTGGCGAAAGCGGAACCGGTAAAGAGTTGATCGCCCGGGCAATCTACCAACACAGCCACCGCAACGAACAGTGTTATCTTGCGGTGAATTGTGCGGCACTTTCGGAGACGCTGTTAGAGAGCGAACTTTTTGGTCACGAAAAAGGATCGTTCACCGGCGCCGAGCGGCGGCACGTTGGAAAATTCGAACAGTGCGATGACGGCACGATTTTTCTTGATGAGATTGGCGATATGTCACCTTTGCTTCAGAGCAAAGTATTGCGACTGTTGCAGGAGCAGAAGTTCGAACGCGTCGGTGGAACCAAGACGATCTCCACCGACGCACGAATTATCTCTGCGACCAATCGAAACCTCGAGGAGATGATTACCGACAACGAATTTCGGCTTGATCTTTACCATCGAATTAACGCCGTTGAAATCCACTTGCCACCGCTCCGTGAACGCGGTGACGATATCAACTTATTGATCAACTTTTTCATTCGCCGAATGACCAAACAGTTGAACAAGAAGGTCGAAGGAATCTCAACCGAAGCCATCGAACTACTTCGCAGCTACCAATGGCCAGGTAACGTCCGCGAACTACAAGGCGTGATTCGACATGCGATTCTGATGGCAACGAGTCCGGTAATCGTGCCTGAAAATCTGCGCGATGAGGTTCTAAACTGGCACTCCGAGGGTGGAAACTCGGGTGTTGCAGGGGCGGGTGGCAGTCGCAACCAGGTAACCGTGGAGAGCTTCGTTCAGTCGCGAATCGACGAAGGGTCAAGTGAAATTTACGCTGAGACGTTGGCGATGATGGAGCAAAAGCTGATTACCAAAATCCTCAACGAGACCGGGGGCAATCAGTCGCAAGCAGCTGAGATGCTTGGGATCACGCGAGGTAGCCTGCGAAACAAAATTCGCTCTCTCGGCATCGTCATCGAGCAAATCGTTTCCGCGGACGCATGAAAACGGCCTGCCGTCGCCACTAGCGCGAGCGGGCAGGTCCAAACTTTGCCGGCCACAATCCACTGCAAAATGATGTTCACTAGGACAATTATCGGTCAATTGAACAACAATTTATGTTCAAAGGACAACCGACCGACGTTGTGAATTCGTGCTACAAACTGTTCTGTTCGTGTTTCTCAGACCTGCGGCTGGCATGGTTATCAAGCGACTCCAGCACCTGTTCAATTCGTCGCAACACAAGTGGACTGTCTGTAGCGTGGTTTTGAATCATGCCGAGCGACCCTTCAATGCACTCGTCGACGTTGATTGGCGTCGCCAATACGTGGCAAACCCCGTTCTCGTCGAAGCGGCGTGGATCAGGAATTTGGCGGTCTTGAAGCGTCGCCAGTGCTGCCCAGATCCGATCGACACAATTGATCGCAGTGAATGGATCGTTGATGCCTGGCGACACCACACGCACTGCAATATCCACAACTTCGTCGAACGCATGGCGAACATCCTGAACATGAGTGCGCTCCGCGCCGACAATCAGGCTGTCCCAAATCCCCTTCGAAATTTTCTCGGTTACATCCGATTGGTCTTTGGACGTTGCGTTGACCGGGTTGTTTCGATCCAACATGTTCTCAGATGAAACGTCTTCAAGGGAATCTTTACCAGAGTAAAATATTTCGACGACAACGATCTTTTCAAACAGAAAATCGCCGGGGCGCACGGCCAATTTGATCATCAAGTTAAACTCTATCGCGATTGACATCACGGTTTCGTTTTCGATGGCTTACAGGTAACCGACCTGATTGGCGGTGACCTTAAAGGCTGAGCTATTTGGCAACGTTCGCGATCGTTTCGTCAGCATGTTTTCCGGTGTTTCTTTTCCTAACGATTTCGGGAACAGTCGCTCAATAGCATCGGCCAAATCGTCTGCCGACCGCTGAATGACGTTAGGTGCCTCGATTGCCCGTGACATGTCGTGGATGTAGTAAACGAGCATCGCCAAACAGGCAACACTTAAGAAAATCCCCACGACCACCGAGCCTGTGGGCACGAACCGGATTGTTTCAACTTCCCGAATCGACGCAAGCACGATGATGCAA
The DNA here is from genome assembly GCA_964439245.1 of uncultured Pirellulaceae bacterium. Taxonomy (GTDB): domain Bacteria; phylum Planctomycetota; class Planctomycetia; order Pirellulales; family Pirellulaceae; genus Mariniblastus. The sequence goes on from CAYTPS010000009.1 coordinate 21,489, forward strand.
AACAGGCTGGTCGAAACGAAAATGCCCAGCGTGTAGTGAGTGGTTCGGCGTTTGCGGTAAGTGCGGATCAGCCGCGATCCGAATTGAGAAGAACACGACACCGGTCGTTGAAACCATCGCCGAGACGATCGACGAAAGGATTGATCTCGCGGCCGGCGGAGACATTTCGAGGAACGGAAATTTCTCGACGATTTCGGCTCCAACGCTGTAGTCCAGCACGATCATTAAAAATGCTAAAGCGGTGGTGGCAAGCATCAGCAACGACGGGATGAACCAGAAGCTTGTTTGAAAGTTTGACCACAAATTGAAAATGCGTGTGTACACGGTGTCCTGCAAGTGTTTGCGAGTACAGTCAGTTCATCTCTGACGGATTAACTGTGGGCGATTTCGAAGCTAGATCAGAAGGCGAGTCGCCATCTTGGGGGCCGGAGTCTTTGAAAGTCTCAACTGGCGTCCCAACTTCAGCGTCTGCGCATGCCTGTTCACCTGTTGACTCTTCATTAAACTTGGCAAGCACCACGGTGATGTTGTCTTTGCCTCCACGGCGGTTGGCTTCTTCGACAAGGTGGGCACAAATTTCTGCCGCGGTACAGTTTTCTTTTTCAACGGCAGCTTTAATTTCGTCATCGGACAAGTAACGGGTCAGGCCATCGGAGCACAAAAGCAACGAGTCCCCGACGCCAAGTTCGGAACGGCTGACTTGTGGATCAAGCGCGTTGTAAGTTCCACCGATCACGTTGTAGAGCGTATGATTCATCTGATTGCTGAACGGTTTTGTGTCTTCCTCGCTGATAGGCTTCCCGCAGATCGCCTCTTCCAGCCGTTGGGACGTCCTAACCAACTCAGCTATTGTGTGATCGGTTGTGAGAGATCGAATTTCACCGGAGGTAATGTGGTAACAACGGGTGTCACCTACGTGCACAACGTAGAACTTTGGCCAATCGACGTATGCCATCGTAAGCGTCGTCGCCATTCCACGCCGCTGCGGAATCGCATCGGCTTCGTTCTGTAAGGTTTGCTGGCTGTGATGAAGCGCTTCACGAAGATCAGCTTCAAACGTTGCTTCGGAGTGTTCGTCGAGCTGAAAGATCCAGTCCATCGCGTTAAGGATGTAGCTCGTCACACCGTCTACGGCCAACGTGCTGGCTCGTTCGCCCGACTCGTGACCCCCGAGACCATCGGCGACCAGTAACAATTTGCCTTGCGATCCTCCGAACAAGCGCGTTTGGTGATTCAGCCCAAGGCTGGTCTGGTGCACTCGCATTGATTTGTTTAGATCAGCAATCAAAAACTGGTCTTCGTTGGAAGGTCTGGACATCCCGACGTGCGATTCGCCGTGACAGTCAATCTGGATAGACATATTTTCTTCCGTTGTCGTTGTTCAAAAAGGGAGTCTTCAATTCGTAATAGACTGCCGTGCCGAGCTTCGAAACTTGCTGCAGAGGTGCCTCGCATGCCCGCTGATGTCTCTACGTTGCGGGTCTGAACGGTTGGGCCGACCATGGTTCTCCGGTAATCGCTGGTTGAAACTCAGGTTCGGGTTCCAGCGTTTGCTTTTGAAGATCGACAACAATCTTTCGGTCGGCCCACTCTATGTTTTCGATATGTTCGGTAGAGAACATCGAACTTTCAGAGGGAAGCCAACTACTTGGCTCGGCGGTGGCGTAGTCTACCGTCCAAGACCGCACATTGACGACGAGGTCTTTCATGTAACCTGCGTCGCCGTTGTTGGCCATGATTCGATATCCGCAAATTTCTTTGGCGCTGCGAAGATCGGCAGACTCATTTTCGCTCACGAACTGAGTGGCTTCGGCGGCGGCGAACTCCTCTAGAGTTTGCGGCGAAAGTTGCACGGCGCGGCCAAGCCAATAAATAGGCCACCCGTAATATTCTACGAGAGCCTCTTCGTACTGCCGCGAGACCGGTTGATTGTGATCGAGTAATGGACTCTTGATGACTTGCTGTGAATCGAGCGTGGTCGGGATAATACGCTCAGCAAAATCGTGGCCATGGATTACCGAGGTTGATATAAGCACTCGCCGCACTGGCAACGTATTTTGCACTTTCACAACTAGGTAGCGGACAATCCAACTGTCGTCTTGAATCAATAAGTCCTCAACAACGCCGATAACGCCGTCGAGCGACTTCAGTCTCATGTTCTCAAATTCTTTAAATCGCTTTCGCATTATAAAATCCTCTAATATATCTTTTGGTTTACAGCCATTCAAATACCCCGCGAGAAGGCAATCCTCTAAGAACCTCACTTTGAATCCGGAAAAGTAGGTGATGGCGGCCGAGAAATCGGTGGCGTTGATGTTGAGAGCGGATCGTGATTAGGTCGCGGTGTCGGAACCGGCCGTGGGCGAATGGGTGTTGGTTGAGCTGTTTCTTTCATTTGGCCACCTCGTTTACTCCGACAGTGAGACGCTGACATTGGAATGAACAGTGTTTTGAGGCGTCCGCGCGATGATGTAGATCGCGTGAACAAGTCCCGGCACGTAGCCACAAAGTGTTAACACAATGTTCAGCCAAAAATGAAGTCCAAGTCCGACTTGAAGAAATACGCCCAGCGGCGGTAACAGAACTGAAAAGAAGATACGAATAAAGTCAGCCATGATCGTTCCTTTGTTGTGAGTTCGTAAACAATCCTTGGTATGTTGGTTGCACTTGGCGTGCCAAACTCAGGCAAGCTAATAATTCCTGAGCTCGAATCGGCTGAGCTCAAATCGAATTGGAACTTGTCGCTTTCCTCTGAACGACTGGCTATCAGGCTGGTCGAGTTGCAACCAGGATTTCGGGGTATTTTGGAAGAAGCAGGTTCAAAACATCGAGGCATTTGTCCAAACCTGCGCAATGCGAGAAGTGTTTTCTGGGACTTGAACGACGCTTTTGCGGCGGTGGCCCTGGTCGAAGTTAGCCACGCTCTCGAGATGCTAAAGAAATCAGCTGGGAAATTTCTTTTTGGCATGCTGCCTGCTTGCCGATCTACGGTAAACCAACGCTGATCGCCAAACTGTGACAATAACAACCGGTAGGGTACAGACATGCTACAACTCGTGATCGCACTGCTGCTTTTGTCCGTGATATTGGCCGTTTTCGAATTTGGTGGCATCACCGCTATTTTTGAGGGAGCCTCTATGGCCTTGATTTACCTCTGCGTCGGACTTCACGCGACTGCGGCGGTAGGCAAGGTACTAAAGAAGCAAGCGCCCACCACACGATTGGTGCTGGAATTGCAGAGGTTGGCTGGTACAGGCAAACGAAATCAAAGTTCCCACGTCTGTAAGCCTGCAAGATTCAACTTGGTCAATTCAGAGTAAGTCTTTTATTTCCGTTGAGCATAGTCCTTCAAACTACCCGAGTTGGTAAGATTAAATCGTTTGATCTCTCAATCGAGGACAGTGTGACCTTGTAAGTGCAACAAGATGCCCAGAAAATCAATCGAAAAACTGCTCAGCATCCTCGAATCGGTTGCGGAAGGTATCTACTGCGTTGATCTTTCTGGAAACTGTACCTATTGCAATTCGCGTTGTGTGGAAATGTTGGGGTTCGACAGCGATCAAGAACTGCTCGGCCAGAACATGCACGACTTGATCCATCATCACAAGCGTGACGGTTCAGACTACCCAGTCGAAACTAGCAAGATTTATCAGGCGTACCACGATGGTCGCCACCTTAATGTTCAGGATGAAGTTTTCTTCCGCAAAGACGGCACACGCTTCGACGCTGAGTATCGCAGCTATCCCTTGCGTGAAGGTGACGAAATCGTTGGTGCCGTCGTCACCTTTTCGGATATCTCGCTTCGCCGCGCCGAAGCAAGCCACCGGCTTCACCTGTCGCGATTGGTCGAGTCATCACAGGACGCAATCTTGGGGCGCGATCTCGACGGCAAAATCACGAGTTGGAACGAAGGTGCGACGAAGATCTTTGGCTACCAAGCAGAAGAAGTTCTTGGCCGCACCATCAGTGAAATCATCCTTCCGGCAGATCGTCAACGGGAAGAACCAGAGATTCGGCAGGCGATCAACGATGGCGTCGAATTGAATCAGTTCGAGGTCAAACGGCGACGCGAAAATGGAGAAGTGATCGACATCTCGTTGACGATTTCTCCCATCTTCAACGCGGATGACGAGTTGGTCGGCTTTTCCAGCATCGAACGCGACATCACCGAGACCCGAAAATCGCAGGACGCAATCCTTCGCGCGATGACGACGGCGGAGCACGCGAAACAGCTTGCCAACAAAGCCAACAAATCGCGTGCGGACTTTTTGGCCAATGTCAGCCATGAGCTTCGTACGCCGATGAATGCGATTCTGGGCATGATTAATCTTTCCTTGGAAGAAGATCTTGACCCGACGGTCGCGGATTACATGACCGTTGCAAAAACAAGCGCCGATTCGCTGCTGGAATTGGTGAACGAACTTCTCGATTTTGCGAAGATCGAGTCCGGCAATTTCGAGATTTCCAACCAGGAATTTAATCTGCGAGAAATCGTTGACCAATCGGGGAGAACGCTGGCCGCACGAGCAAGCGAAAAAGGTTTGGAGATTTTGTGCGAAATTGACAACGAAGTTCCTGCCCGCGTGATCGGCGACGGTCGGCGGATTCAACAGGTGCTGACAAACTTGCTCAGCAACGCCTGCAAGTTTACCGAGAAGGGCGAAATCGTTGTCAGGGTCGAACTCGTCCGCCAGTTGCTCTCTGAATCGCGTTTACGTTTTTCTGTGCAAGACACGGGAATCGGGATCGCGGAAGAAGACCAGAAGAACATTCTTTTGCCGTTCCAGCAAGCCGATATGTCTTCGACTCGGCAGCAACACGGCACGGGGTTGGGCCTTTCGATTTGTCGCGAGCTGGTTTCTTTGATGGGCGGAAAACTGCAACTCAAAAGCCAACTGGACGTCGGAAGCACGTTTTCGTTTAGTCTTTCATTGCCCGTTGCCGATCGCTCGACGCCCGCTGATAAACTTCCCTCGGAGTTGGTGAAAGACCTGAAAGTTCTGATCGTTGATGACAACCCAACCAACTTGCGGATTCTTGAAAAGACGTTCGTGAGCTGGTCGATGCAGCCGATCGTGACAGGGGACGCCGAACGGGCACTGCGGGTGGTGGATCAAATGGATCGCAAAAACAAGGAAATCTCTGTCATCTTGGTTGATTGTCTGATGCCGCAAACTGATGGTTTCGAACTGGCGGAGAAACTGAACGACACCAAGGGGGACGACTGTCCGCCGATCGTGATGATGCAGTCAGCTTCGGATCTTTCGCTGTACGCAGATCGTAAGGCGTCGGCTCCGGTGACTCAGTATTTGACCAAACCTGTTTCGCAATCCGAACTGCTGGACACAGTGGTTGGCGTGTTGGATCTCTATTCTGATGAAACCAACAATGGCTTCATGGTCGAGGAGGTAGCTGAAGAAACGTCGTTGTCGATTCGCCCGCTGCAAATTCTGCTGGTTGAGGATCTGCCGGCAAATCAAAAAGTCGCCAAGACGATTCTCGAAAAAAGAGGCCACCGTGTCACGACCGCAACCAATGGCCGAAACGCAATCGACCAACTCGCAAACAGCGACCAGTTGTTTGATGTGGTTTTGATGGATGTGCAAATGCCCGTGATGGATGGTCTGCAAGCGACGGCCGCCATTCGCGCGATGGACTCGAGCGTTTCCAGCGTTCCGATCATTGCGATGACGGCACACGCGATGCAAGGCGATCGAGAATCATGCTTGGCCGCTGGGATGGACGCTTACTTGTCCAAGCCGCTCGATTCGAAACAGCTTGTGGAACTTACCGAATCGATTGTGGAGAGCCCATGTGCTGACGCCAGCGATCCACGAAAGACTGTCGATCAAACTTTTCAAAACACGGAGGCAGAAGTGATGCAAAGCAGCAAACAAAACGAGCCCGAACTAGTCGATTTGGCGGCGGCCATGAAAAGGCTTGGGAACGATAAAGAGTTATTTGACGAGTTTGCTGACATTTTTTTATGCGACGCACCCGGCATCTTTGAACAGCTCGAGTATTCAATCGAACAGGGCGATTGCGAGCAGCTGGAAAAGTCCGCACACGCCCTGAAAGGAATGATGTCAAACTTTGGGGCAAAGCCCTGCTGCGATCTGGCTTTGGCGTTTGAAGTCGCCGGACGAAACGGGAACATCGACGCAGTGAAGAATGATTTGACCAAGCTAAACAACCTCTACAACCAGCTTTGCAACGAGCTGGAGGCTTATTTGAAAAGCTAAATGGCTGAAGCAACGAAACGGAGAACTCATCATGAACAACGACAACAAACTGGAACAAATCAAGAGCCGGATCCAGCAACTCGGCTTCTACTGCCCGAACGTTCCACCTACGCATGTGATTGCCGTTCCCGTTTATGCATTGCTGTGCATGCCGATGCACTACGTTGCTGCGGCGCTGATGCTTAAAACCGATGAGGAAGTCCCAGAGTCCGTGATCGAGGATCTGTTTGGCGTGAAAAATGTGCGAGAAGCGTTCTCTGCGGAAAACGTTGTGTCGGAGTTACCAGTTTCTGAGACCGATGCAAACCTCCTACGCAAGTATCTCGTCCATCGCCGCCCCGTGGATTCGATCATTTACGACTTTGCCCTCGACACCATTTCACAGTTTTTTGAAGTCGCCAACGATGATGTTGTCGAACTTGCCAAGACGATCGTTGCCCGCACGGTTGTCGCCATCGCTCACGCTTCGGGTGAAGGCTGGTTTGGCAGCGGCTCCAAAGCATCGCCTGAACAAAACGAAGTCATTAGCCTGATTTACGAACGCTTGAACTTGGCCGACAGTCCAACGGCAAAAGAGATTTTGGACGCGTTAGAAAAAGACGTTCTGAGTTGACCTGCAAAGCGGCCAGCGCGGTGAAGACACCATGGCCTTTGGCAAACCTTCCTTTTCTAAGATTGAACGGAGACCATTTTTTGAACGACAAAGCTAATCCACCCAGTGAAAACGAAGAAGGAATCATCTTGCCAGATGGCTCTCGCGCAAACGAACAATCGGCCGAAAGCAATCGCGGCGAAGAACGAAAGGCCGAAGACAAGCAATATGTTCCGGTCATTATTAAGCGCACCGACGAAAAGCGACGACACCCTGACGACGCACTACAAAACGCAATCGAGGAAGGTCTTGAGCAGCTTCGAAGGCCCACGCTTTCACTGCTGCTTTCTTCAATCGCCGGTGGGTTGATCGTTGGATTCTCAGCTCTAGCAGTCGCGGTTGTCCTGACGGCGGCAGGAGAAATGGAACTGAGCCCGACAGTGAGGAGGATCGCAACCGCGTTCGTCTACCCGCTCGGTTTCATCGTCTGTATCTTGAGCGGTGCACAGCTGTTTACTGAACACACGGCAACAGCACTGTATCCGGTGCTCGACAGAGAGGCACGAATCACAAACCTATTTCGGCTTTGGTCACTGGTGGTCGCTGGCAATTTACTGGGCGCAGCCGTTGCAGCGACGCTTCATTATTTCGGACTCGACGTCATCCATGCGAAAAAAGGCTACATCGAGATCGGACATCACTTAACCCATTTCCCATCGAGTTCACTTTTCGTAAGTGCAATTCTGGCTGGCTGGCTCATGGCGTTGGGCGCTTGGCTCGTCGGTTCGAGTCCACACACGATTGCTCAGATTGTTGTCATCTATATCGTCACGTTCACGATCGGGCTTGGCGGATTACACCACTCGATCGCGGGCTCGGTCGAAATGTTTGCCGCTATGTACGTCAGTTCCGAATTTACGGTTTCAATGGCCGCGAATTTTATTGGCGTGGCTCTGCTTGGCAATCTCGTCGGTGGCTCTTGCTTCGTCGCGCTGTTGAACTACGCTCACATTCGACGGACGAACGAATAACGTTGGTTTAAGAACAAATTGCTCAGCGATTTGGGTAAGAAAATGGTAGCAGCCAGCAGGATTTACCACGGCCAACTGAACCAGATCGTAGCGGCAGCTCCCAGCGTTAAAGCATATCCGATAACGATCAACAGTCCGTCTCTTGCCGTTAGGCCGAGCGCAAACATGGCCACGGCGAGGCCGGGAAGGAAAACACCCAATGGAACCAAGGCCAGCGGGTAAAACGAAAGCGACAACAGAATGCAGATTAGCGCGACCGGATAAACCGCAATTCCCTTGGTCAAAAATTCCAGACGCCGGTAAACGAACGTTTCAATCCACTTGCCCCAACGCTTCGTTTTCTCCGAACCGTTTTCAAGCTTCTCACGTGAAAACTCAAAATCCGTCAGGCGTTGGGGAATCCACGGGCGCTGTGTAAAAAGCATCATTTGCGTCGCGATCAGAATGATGAGTGTCCCCGTGACGATGCTCATGCCGGGAACCATTCCGATCGGTGAGATTGCAATGATCGCGGGAAACAGTAACATCGGGCCGTGACTGCGGCTGTCGAGCGAGTCCAACAGATCGCCAATCGACACTTGTTCTTGGTCTTTGGTTGCCTCAACGAAATGGTCAAGTAGATCACTCAAGCGCTTGGGCGTTTTGTTTTTTGTTTCCTGCTCGTTCACGTTTTGCATATTAGAGAGATGGGTAGTTGGCTACCGGTATTTTGAACCAAAGAGCAACTTTTGGGTTATCAGTTCCAAAAAATTAATTTCTTGGTGACTGTACGCCACCATCTGCGAAATATGAGTAATTGCAGATGTCATGCCAATTACCGGAGATAGCGAATTCACCCGAATAGAGTTGTTCATTTGATTGCTGTTGGCACAGTGATTGCAGTTAGCGCCGTGATTGTCCAAGGCAAAAAAGTCGATTCTCAGCGCGGCTCGACCGAACCACCCCAGAGCGAAGTTTGATCGCGTTGTGATGAAATCAGCGCAGAACAGTAGGTGAAGTCCTGATTGGGCCCCGTTATCGACGACCGAGACGCCTGCACGACTATCGGTTTTTGTAGGAGTTGATTGCGACAGCAGTTGCAAGGTGTCTTCTTGAAGCATGCCCATAGGCTCGCCAAAAGCAGCAGTTGTCCAGATGGCCTCTGTCAAAATTTTCCAGCGACAAAAAGCAAACACTGTCACTCTGAAACAAGTGACGAACACACAGTTTACGAAAGGTGAATTGATGGCCGAAACTGAGTTAGAAGCGTATTCGACAAGTGTAAACAAACACGTCAGGAAGCTAAGCGAGTTGCTCAGCGCCAACGACGTCGAAGCTGCGGATACTTACTTTGATGGGCTCGATTCCAGCCTCTTAACGGCCGTGCTTTCTCGCTTGCCTGCTGAGCAACGACAGCTTCTCATAACGCAAACCGACAAAGCTCACGGAGCACATTACTTGCACGAGTTGCCTGATGTGCAAACCGCCAGTACTGTTGAAAAACTACCGCCACAGGTTGCGGCCAGCCTGTTGAAAGAGCTACCCAAGAGCGAGCAAGCAGACATTGTCGGTGATCTGACTCCGGAAAAACAAGAGTTGATCCTGTCCGAGATGCCACCGGAGAATGCCGAAGTCGTTCGCGATCTGGTGAAGTACGCCGATGACGAAGCGGGCGGATTGATGATCGTCCGTTACGTGGCGGTAAATGAAAACGAAACGGTCAATCAAATCATCGGGAAGCTACAGGCCAATGCAGAAAAGTACTCTGACTTTGCAGTTCAATACATCTACGTTGTCGACTCCGATGGTAGGCTCCAAGGTGTGTTACCGCTTCGTAGCCTCGTGCTCGCGTCGCCGGAATCGAAAGCTTCGCAGCTAATGATTGCCGACACACTGACCGTGAACGCGCATGCAAAACTGCTGGAGTTGCATGAGTTCTTTGACGAACACCGCTTTGTTGGCATCCCCGTTGTCGACGATGACAGGCGACTATTGGGAGTGCTGCGACGTGGCGATCTCGAAGAAGCGATCTCCAACAAGTACGCTCAGGACTATTTAAAAACGCAGGGTATCGTTAACGAAGAATTACGAACGATGCCTTTGGCGGTACGATCTCGCCGACGACTGGCTTGGTTAAGCATCAACATCTTCTTGAATTTGATTGCTGCCAGTGTGGTGGCCGCGTATCAGGAAACACTCGCGCAAGTGATCGCGTTGGCCGTGTTTCTGCCAATCATTTCCGACATGAGCGGCTGCAGCGGCAATCAGGCGGTTGCCGTGAGTATGAGAGAACTTTCGCTAGGCCTCGTTGGCCCGAAGGAAGTATTCCGCGTGTGGATGAAGGAAGTCAGTGTCGGACTAATCAATGGTTTCTGCCTTGGCATCTTCGTCGCCTTGTTGGCTACTGTGTGGCAAGGCAACGCTTGGCTTGGTCTTGTGGTTGGTATTGCCATGATGGTAAACACTGTCATCGCCGTCTCCATTGGCGGAACTTTGCCGCTGGTTATGAAGCGGTTCAACCTCGATCCAGCACTTGCCTCCGGTCCAATTTTGACAACCGTTACCGACATGTGCGGATTCTTTATCGTGCTTGGAAGTGCGACATTGATTCTCGACCGTTTGATTTGATCGGCAGGGTCAATTTTTGATTGATCCCATTGCGCAGGTGTTGCCGCGGCACGCCAAATTGACCAAATTCAAATTGTGATTGCTCGGCGGCCAGAGTGATTCTTTTCATCCATTCAACCTTTGGAATCATTGATCGGAATCACATAGCTGAGCCATTGGCCATTGCATCTGATCTGGTTCTGTTGTGCATGCCATCGCGCTTGATGCCTAAAGGCTGTGAGAACGTTAGAGTTCGATACGGGAATGGAATTTCGATGCCGGCCTCATCAAGCGCTATTTTGATCGACTCGATCACCTCATCGCGACTCTCCCGGACCTCCAGCGGTGTGGCACCTGTCCACCAAGCGACTTCGAAATCTACGCTTGAGTCACCAAATTCGCTCGCAAAGATTTCTACAGATTTTGGGCCGCTAACACTTTCACATCCCGAGACAGCTGCTCGGATCACCTCGCGCGACTTTTCAACACTTTCACCGTAACCAACTCCGCACGTGATTCGAACACGGCGCTTGGCGCGGTTGGTCAGAATGATAACGTTCGACTTGAACAATTGAGCATTGGGAACGACCGCAAGTTCTCCGTCGGTGCGTCGCAACATCGTGTTGCGAATCGTGATCTCTTCAACTTTACCAACGATGTCGCCGCACTCGATGAAGTCCCCCTTCTGGATCGGATAACGCCAAAGGATCAGCACGCCTGCAAAGAAGTTCTCAAAGATGTCCTTGAAAGCAAAACCGATTGCTACCGAACCCAAACCAAGCACCGTCAAGGCTTTAGCTGGCGTCATTCCGGGGAAAACCACGACCGTTGCCAGCAAAACGCCGGCGACCCAAACGGCGATGGAACTCAGTTGCTTGATTAAGTCCTTAAGGTTGGCTCTCAGCCGATCACGGGAGTCAACAATTTGTACGAGCGCGAACCCGATGACTTTTGAAACCAACCACGTCAGCCCCAGTACGACCATGCCAGCGAATAAGAACGGTGTCCGCATCAGCAGTTCACGATATTGCTTGTCGAGGCTCTTCCCGACCACCACCATTGAATCGGCAAAGTTCAGTTTTGAATCTACCTCGAGGTTGTTGCTGACGCCAATCACGTCGGTTGTCTTTGACGCAATCTCAGTGGCCCATGCGCTGTGACCGTCGGTATCTGCGATGCCCTCGATTTTCACAAAACCGTTTTTGGCTTCGATCTTAACCTCTTTGAACCACCCCGACGAGTCATAGATGCCTTGCAGTCGACGAGCGATTTTCGAATCATCGGCAATGTCCTCCACTGCGACCGCGTCCGGCAGCGGTTCAGCCACCTCCGGTGCCGTCTGTTGAGCGTCACTCGCCGTATCCTCTTGGGCGGAGAGCGGCGTTGCAGCAAGCAGCAACAATACGACGAAAATCGCTGGCGGAAGAGAAGTCGTTAGACGGCGTTGGATGAATTTCACAAATACCTCGCTGAGTTTCAGAGATTGATACGCGTGTCAATGAAGCATCTACCATGCCGTGCTTTTCAAACCTCGGAAAACACTAAAAGCCTGTCCTATTACACGAATCAAAATTGACCCGTTTTGACGCCAGCCAAGGTTTTTTGATGTGCAACTGTGGCTAGCGCCGTTCGCCTCAACAGTTCCGGGATAGGCTCCATGTTATCTTTCTAAGCTTACTCGACCTGCGTGTTGTCCCATCAGCGTGGTCGGCCAGCAACCATTACAATTCAATAAATCGCGATGAGGCTTCAGTATTTTCCAATTTGCTTTGGGCTTGTTCGGCCCATTCTTTGTTGCCGCACAGGAATGGCAGCATCATTTTCGAAGTCTCCTTAAGCGAATTCGCTTGCTCACCAAAACTGGATGAGCTGTTCGCCTTGCCCCATGCGAATGCCAAGTTAGGCATCATTTTTTGGTGCGTCCAATTCTAAAAACGCTGGACCGCCTCGGCAATTTCATCGTTAGCCCCAACCGATTTGGAAAAAAGACGCGCGATCTCTGAAATTTGGTTGCAGTAATATTTCCACTGCTGGCCGATGTTATCCATTTCTCGGATCCTTTCTATCCAGGCTAGGCTGTATGGACTTTGCCTTAAAGCGGTCTTGTGCTGACGCGGCACGACTACCGGTGAACGATCGCGTCGTCCTCTCCGACGAGCACATCTTCCCCCTCGCCGGGCAGCCAAGATTGCTCGGCTTGTTTCTGCAGGTCACGCAAATCGGATGCCATGTTTCCCTCGGCCTCGCTTTCATCGCGTTCGCTTTCCTGGTTGATTGCTGCCGCTGTCGTTCCGGATTCCAGCCTACGATCATCGGCAGGTCGTTCCTCGGTCACCCGGGCTGTCGCAGAAC
>CAYTPS010000010.1:0-8512 GCA_964439245.1 uncultured Pirellulaceae bacterium
CGCTGTTGCTCTAGGGTGTCCCGGTCACGGATGGTGACTGTTTGATCTTCCAGTGTCTGCCCATCGACGGTGATACAGTACGGCGTACCTGCTTCGTCTTGACGACGATAGCGCCGACCAATCGCACCCTTCTCGTCGTAGAAGACTTTAAACTGCCTTTTCAGATCCAAATAGATCTCCTTCGCAACCTCAGGCATGCCATCCTTTTTCACCAAAGGGAACACGGCGGCTTTGATTGGTGCTAGGCGTGGATGAAATTTCATCACGACGCGCTTCTGCATCTTGCCATTTTCGTCGGGCTGTTCGTCTTCGGTGTACGCTTCGCAGAGAAACGCCAGCGTCGCGCGGTCCGCACCGGCCGATGGTTCAATCACGTGAGGAATGTATTTCTCACCGGTCAGCTCATCTCGGTAACCAAGGTTCTTACCGCTGCCCTTCCATTTAGGTTTGCCGTTCTCATCCAGCTGCAATTCCAGCGGACAAGATTTTTCGTCAAGCTTTCCTTCGATGTGGCTACGCAGGTCAAAATCACCGCGATGCGAAATCCCCTCCAGTTCGCCATATTCGCCTTCAGCCATGAACGGAAAAGCGTACTCTAGATCCGCTGTTCCGATTGAATAGTGGGCCAATTCGTCGGGCGTGTGTTCGCGCAAGATCAACCGGTCTTCAGGAATGCCCATTTCGTGATACCACGACATGCGCCGATCACGCCAGAACTGATACCACTTTTGTGATTCGTCAGGATGACAGAAGAACTCGATCTCCATCTGCTCAAACTCGCGTGAGCGAAACGTGAAGTTACGCGGAGTAATTTCATTACGGAAACTTTTTCCGATTTGGGCAATCCCAAGCGGCAGCTTCTGCCGAGTGCTGTCCATGACGTTTTTGAAGTTAACAAAAATCCCCTGCGCCGTCTCCGGACGCAGAAAGGCCGTTCCTTCTTCACCCGAAAGAGCGCCAACGTAAGTTTTGAACATCAGGTTAAATTCACGCGGCTCTGTCAGCGTCCCGACTGATTTCGCGTCAGGACCAAGAACCTCAGAGAGATCCTCGATCTCAGTCAAGCAAACACAACCGCCATCGTATTTGATGTCGTCAATATTTTTGGCGCGGATCTTAAAGAACTTCATCGCCCGTTTTTGGATCAGTTCAACTTCGTCGTCGCCAGCTTGAGCCGTGACAAAGACGCGCTGGTTTTTGGCTTCCACCCAGCGGCCATTCAATTGATCGTGGCGGTAACGTTTCTTGGTTTCCTTACAGTCCACCATGTAGTCGTGAAACAAGTCATAGTGGCCGGAGCACTTCCAAACTTGCGGATGCATGATAATCGTGCAATCCAAACCTTCCATCGCATACGGGGAAGGGGCTCCGTCGAGCGTGCTCATGTCGTCGTGGCAAGTGACCATGTCCTTCCACCACGCTTCTTTGACGTTACGTTTCAGTTCGACGCCAAGCGGCCCGTAGTCCCAAAAACCCTGAAGTCCGCCATAAATTTCGCTGGACTGAAAAAGGAAACCGCATTGCTTGCAAAGAGAAACGATCTTATCCATGCTCATGGGATGGCCTAGCAACTTTCACGTAGTGTGGGTAGAGGGTAGAAAACGTGAGATTTTAGTCGGCGCTAGGTTCTTCCGATAGATCAGAAGCCGACCGTCGAATACGGAATGGGCCATACAATTTTATATATTGCAGGCTCTATTTGATCAGCATTGACGAGACACCGGCGATCGACGCAGGTTCATTCGAGTTCCAGCTCAAATTCAGTCCCGCCATCGGCCAAGTCAACCGTAACTTCCTTTCCGTTGCATTGAATCGAATAGGTCCCCTTGAACCCACGAAGATTCACCTTTCCTTCGGCGTCCGTGGTCAAGGTCTCGTCGGTCCACCAACGTTTTTTAGTCAACTCAATCCAATGCTGACCGATTGGCGTGGGATTCCAGTCGCTGTCAAACAGCGCCGATTTCGGTTCCCAGTGAGCCGGCGCCCAAAACCCCCAAGTCACGATGCCGTCCACTGCTTCGTGGCTGAAACATGCAATCAGAAAATCACGAGCGAAATCGGCCCGCAATTGCTCATCTGGAACCGTAACATCAAATTCGGTGATCTGAATTTTCAGCCCCAGTGCGTTCCAGCGGTCGAGTTCTGAAATCAACCGCTGCGGCGGTGTCAACAACGATCCAAAATGACTTTGAATACCAATGCCGTCGATCGGTGCTCCACCATCAACCAGGTACTTAACCGTTTGCTCGAAATGATCTTTGTGCGCAGTCGGATGGCCGCCACGAACCAAGCCAGCGTAGTCGTTGTAATACAGATCAACCCCCGGAGCGATTCTGCGCGCTTCCTTGAACCAATGGATCGCCGCCTCGTCACCGAGCGCGTTGGTCAAATCACGATTATCAAATATTTCATTGATCACGTCCCAATCACGAACCTTACCTTTTGTCGCATAGCCAACTTCGCGAATATGGCCATCGATAACTTTGGCAAGTGCATCAGGTTTGTCCTCAATCGATTTAATCCACTCTGGCAGATAACGATGCCCCGGCCATACCATCACGTGACCGCGCACGGGGATATTGTTTTCATTCAGCCAATCAATGGCGGCAAGTGTTTGTCGCTGATTGCCGGGCCACTTGTCCCAGCTCTCCCACTTGAGGCCATTCTCAATCGCGGCAGTGTTGAAATACTGCTTTAGCACTTCACAGTATTTCGATTTTTGCTCGTGGTCGCCGGCGATCATTTGCGCCGAAGCCGCTGTCCCAAAGTCAAACGCGTGCCTTTGCTGACGGACGTGTACCGTAGCACCAGCAAGTGGATTTCCATCGGCTCCCACAACCGAAATTGCTAAATCCGATTTGCGAATCTGGTCGATACGCTTGTCAGCCTCGGCTCGCCAATCGGCATCCAGCTTTCGGCCAACATAGGTCAATGGCGTGTGGGGCACTGATTCAAATTCTGCATCGCCAAAATTCCAAACTTCCAATCCCGCCAACTCAAACTCTTCTTTAAGATACCCCGTCTGGAAGGTGACCGTTGCTCCCCCGGCGGCGTAGTCGTCGATGCTGCGGAATCTGACCCAATAGTGCTCCCACGAACCGTCACTGGGAGTTTCCACCAAATACTGAACGCTCTTGGTGTGCGGCGGCCCGTTGAGCTCGAAGACGACTTCAGCCACACCACCCCCGACGCCTTCAAGCGGTTTTCCTCGCGCCCAAAAACCGATTAACAGCACGTCATCTTTCTTCACGGCCTCCGTCGTGACCGTACTAATGCTCGTATCCCAAGTGTTCTGTGGCTGAGCGGTCAGCTTCACCTGTAGCGATTTGTAGAAAGCGGTGTGCTCAACATCCAACACCTGTTTTCCACCAAGCTTTCCGCCCCCCAGGTTGACGTTCAGTTGATCCGGCGCGGTTTTCTCTTCAGACACCAAACGCACGCCGCCAGCAGGAAGCGCGGGAATAGGATCCTCTGCCAACAACGCGGCAGGACAAATAAGCAACAGCAATAGATAAACGCTCGAGAGCGAGGCAGGGCGGCACACCATCGAATTCTCCAGTGGGAAGTTGAGAAGCCGATTATGACCTGCGGCCGCTCGCAAAAACACCCTTCAATCCTGCAAAAGATGGGCGGCAACTATCGCACACGTATCTAGCGAATGGACCACTTCTCGAGATCGAGAATAGGAACCGACGTAAAACTGTCGATGTTGGAGGCAAACACAATATCAGCATCGTGACCGATACGCACCAGGTTTATCCCGCCACGCGCAACGCGGAAAAAGTCTGCTAGTGGTTTTCCCTGTTGAACTTGTTGATTAACGCTACGCCAATGGTCCAACGCAATCGAGGCAGCATCGGTCAGAAACGGCTGCTCCAAATCGGCGGCCGCACGTTTGGCCAACACGCGCTGCATCAACAGGCCGGCAAAGCAAACGTCCTCGCTGGTGATGATCCGGTCCGTACCCGAACACATCACGCAAACTTTCGGTTCGGTATAAACGCGTTCAGCCACTGCATCGACGTTAACCATTGCGCCAATGATGACCTCACGCGCCGCGCGGCACTGTTCCATCGCTACGGTGCCGTTGGTCGTGGCCAGAATTAGACGCTTTCCTTTGACAACTTCTGGCGTGTATTCGACCGGAGAATTTCCCTGATGAAACCCGTCGACGATCTTCCCCTGTCGCTCACCACCGATAATCGAACCGGCACCTAATTTTTGGTGAAGCTTACGTGCCGCCTCAACTGACGGAGCCGGGATTACTTCAGCCGCACCATTGGCCAACGCGGAAACGATCGTCGTTGTGGCTCGCAACACATCAACCACAACAACGACGGTGTCGTCTAGCGGTTCGGCGGCGGCAGGCAATAAGGCAACATCAAAACGGGCGGCAGGAGCGGGCACGGCAGTTAGTATCTCTACAAGATGCGGAATAGCTATAAACGGACTGTGTCATTTTGGACGCCGTTAATGTATCTTGTTTAGCCCGGTCATGAGAAGGGCAGTTGGTCGGCTCTGCCGCCGTGTCCAACTTTGATACCGCCGATTCTCCGATCCAGCGAAAACCACTTTTAATGGCCGTTGATAAATCAAACCAGCGCGTACGAAAAATGTTTGGCGATATTGCGCCCAACTACGACCGTATGAATCATTTGCTGTCGATGAATGTCGACAAGTACTGGCGTTGGTTGACGGTTCGAAAAACGGCACCCAATCAATCAGATCCGATTCTCGACGTCTGTGCAGGTACGGGGGATCTAGCGTTCGCCTACGAAAAATCGACCGAATCGAAAGTCCCGGTGGTGGCGTCAGATTTCTGTTTCGAGATGCTGGACGTCGGAGAGCGAAAGAAAAAAGAACGCTCATCTGGAGTCAAATTCGTCGAGGCAGATGCGCAGAATTTACCGTTTGAATCAAATCTGTTTCAGATCGTCAGTGTAGCTTTTGGGCTACGAAACGTTGCCGACACAGATCAGGGCCTAAGTGAGATGACGCGCGTCTGCAAACCGGGCGGCAAAGTGGCTGTGTTGGAGTTTTCGGTTCCGCGCCGACAACCCATCAAAGGGCTCTACGGATGGTACTTCAAAAACATCTTGCCGAGAATCGGTCGGGCACTGGCACCGAATGAATCCAACGCGTACGACTACTTGCCTGATAGCGTTGGTGAGTTCCCCTGCTACGAGGCGCTCGCAGAGAGGATGAAGCAGGCTGGAATGAGTCAAGTTGATTTCTATCCGTTGACGTTCGGCATCGCCACGCTTTATGTGGGAGTCAAATAGGCATGACATCCGGCGAAAAGACTAATCTGCCTTTGGTCGTTGCGATAACGGGGGCCAGCGGGGTGGCTTATGGGCAGCGGTTGATCGACACTTTGCTGCGCACCGATGTTAGAGTTCATTTGACAATCAGCCAATCTGGTAAACTTGTCCTCAAGCACGAAATGGGCATCGACGTTGACCTTGAGAATTTCGAACTGAGCCAGTTGGTGCCTGGCGCTGGCGAAACGGACCAAGTAGTCTACCACCGTCACGGTGATTTCATGACGCCGATTGCCAGCGGCGCTTTCAAAACGCGCGCGATGGTGGTTTGCCCTTGTTCGGGAAGCACGATGAGCGGCATCGCTACCGCCGCCAGTCGCAACTTGATTCAGCGCGCTGCAGACGTACATCTAAAGGAGCGTCGCCCGCTAATTTTAGTCCCGCGTGAAACACCGCTGTCATTGATCCAAATCGAAAACATGCTCAAAACCAGCCAAGCCGGTGCGACGATCCTACCGGCATCGCCCGGTTTCTACCACGAAGCTCAATCGATCGACGACATGATCAATTTTGTCGTGGCACGAATTTTGGATCATTTAGATATCCAGCACGATCTGATAAAACGTTGGGGCACCTCGTAGCGCTGCGTTTCGCCGGCCCAAACCAAAATCCGTTCAAAAGATCCCAGCCACCTGTTTTGAACACGCTAAAAAACATTCTAGAGATGATCCGCTTCAGCCACACCATTTTTGCGATGCCATTCGCAATTCTGGCGGCAGTGATGGCTTGGACGGCTCCCGTCAACGGTAAAGTCCCCATCAGTTTCCGCTGGTGGCATCTAGTAGGAATTGTTATTTGCATGGTCGGCGCGCGAAGCGCCGCTATGGCGTTCAACCGTTTGGTTGATCGCTGGATCGATGCAGAGAACCCACGTACCGCCGGACGGCATCTGCCGGCTGGAAAACTGTCGGTGGGATCGGTTTGGCTGTTCACCTTTGGATCGGCCGCATTGTATTTTGCCGGCAACGCGCTGTTTCTACCCAACTGGTTGCCGTTGGCGGTTTCGGTGCCGGTGCTGCTAGTGTTGTTGGGATACAGCTACACCAAACGATTTACGGCGTTGGCTCATTTTTGGTTGGGGATGGCGCTGGCGCTAGCGCCTGTTTGTGCATGGGTTGCGATCCGCGGGCTGGTCGTGATCGATCAGCCAGAGGATCTCGCGCCGGCAGTTGTTTTGGGGCTGGCCGTGCTCTTTTGGGTTGCCGGATTCGACATGATCTATGCCTGTCAGGACTACCAATACGACCGCGAAAAAAAGCTCAACAGCATTCCCGTATTGCTGGGAATCGCAGGTGCGTTGCGATTGGCTGCCGTTTGTCATGCCATTATGGCCGGACTGCTGATTCTCCTGCCGCTGGTGGGTAACTGGTGTGGACCACAGCTGGGCTTCGGCTGGCTGTATTGGATTGGCGTCGTTACCCTTTGCGGGCTGTTGATCTACGAGCACTCTTTGGTGAAGCCGGACGATTTGACGCGGGTAAATGCGGCATTTTTCAATGTAAATTCCGTCATCAGCATTGGGTTATTGTTTATCGGGTTAGTCGATTTGCTGATAATTTAGGGCAATGACCAGATATTGCCGCCAAGTCCAAATTCCGATCAGTTTGACGGCAAACTTTTGAGATGCAGTGGACTTTTTTGCGGTAGATAAATAGATTAGCGCTGCGTGTTTGGGCGTTCAAAAAGCAAATAGACAAAGAGCATTCGATGATTTATACCGTTGACCCACGATTGGCGACCATTCAGGAAAAAGTTGAATCGGGCGAGCGCTTGACCATGGATGATGGCCTGCTGCTGTACGATCCGGAAATTCCGCTGAACGATATTGGGCAGCTGGCCAACCTGGTACGCGAACGAAAAAGTGGCGACGCGACCTACTACAACATCAACACGCACCTGAACACGACCAACGTCTGCGTTTATCGGTGTACTTTCTGCGCTTTCCGATCTGACCTACGCAGCGAAAAAAGCTACGTGATGAGCGACGAACAGATTCTTGCCCGTGGTGCCGAAGCCGTTGCCAATGGCTGTACCGAGATGCATGTGGTTGGAGGCTTGCATCATCAAAAGAAGTTTGAGTGGTACAAGAACACCCTGCAGATTCTGCACGACGCCTACCCTCAGATCCATCTCAAGGGCTGGACGGCGGTGGAGCTAAATTGGTTTGAGTTTCTGACCAAGAAGCCGATGACGGAGATCTTGACTGAGCTGAAAGAGGCAGGTCTAGGCAGCCTTCCCGGCGGTGGTGCCGAAATTTTCCACCCGGAAGTCCGTGATCAAATCTGTGAACATAAAGCCGATTCGAAAAACTGGTTCGACATTCACCGAACAGCTCATCAGTTGGGCATTCGGACAAACTGCACGATGTTGTACGGACACATCGAGAAACCTTTTCATCGCATCGACCATTTGATTCGTTTACGTGAACTCCAAGACGAAACGGGCGGTTTTCAAACGTTCATCCCGCTGGCGTTCCATCCAGAGAACACCGGATTGTCTCACATCAAGAAACCAACATCCGTGGAAGATTTGCGCACCATTGCGGTCAGCCGATTGATGTTGGACAACATCGATCACGTCAAGGCATACTGGATCATGTTGGGTATCGGAACCGCACAGGCCGCGCTGGCCTACGGAGCTGATGACTTGGATGGCACCGTCCGCCACGAGCTGATCTACCATGATGCAGGTGCCACGACGCCAGAGTTCCTGTCGGTTGAGAAACTTGAATCGCTGATCCGCGAAGCTGGGCGCGAACCGATCGAGCGCAGTACAACCTACAAACGCATCGAGCGCGATCCAAACGACAGGTTGAAATGGTCTCTCGGTGACGAAATCGTGGTCAATGCGTAGGTGCAAAGGAACTGAGCCTGCAGATACTTCGGCGTTTCATGGTTGGTGTCGATGGCGATGATTCGCTTGCTTGAATTTGCCCCCGCGCGATCCGTCTCGATTTATGGTCTTATGTGTCCGTGAGGGCTTTTCCCAACGCAGTCAGCGCTGCCTTCTTTCCGGATTCAACACATGCTGGAATGCCGACGCCGTGGTAACTGTTGCCGGCCAAGGCAAAATTGGGGTGAGCGCCGACCAGCGATTCAATCCGCTGAACCAATTCGACATGGCCAAGATGATACTGTGGCATACAATTTCGCCAACGGAAAACGCGCTTGAAGATTGGTTGCCCTTCAAGG
>CAYTPS010000010.1:8522-33335 GCA_964439245.1 uncultured Pirellulaceae bacterium
GATTTATCCAGTTGAGCCAATGCGATTTCAAATAACGCTTCGTCGTCTAGGTCAACCAATTCACTCTGCATCGCCCCACCAATGAAGACGCGTATGAGTAGCTGATCATCCCCGCAGCGGCCGGCAAATTTGTTGCTGGAGAAACTGATGGCGATAACCTGACCAGCATCGATGTGTGGATAGATGATGCCAAAACCATCAAACGGTCGCTTAAGTTGATTCCGGTGAATCCCAATCGCAACAATCGCTGATGATGCCGTTTCGATACCGTCGAGAGCGCACGAAAGTTGATCGTCAACATTGGCCAACATCCGTGAGGCTGCCGCCGCGCCGGTTGCCACAATCAGGCCATCGAACGATTCGGAGTTCCCATCAATGCTGAGCGTCCACCCGCGGTCTGTTTTTGTGACGGAGGAGACGGGACTGTTAGTCGCAAGCGTTATGCCCGGCATTTGTGACAGTGCTTCAGAAAGTGACGTGATCAATTGGCCGATGCCGCCTTGAGGAGCGCGGAACAAATCATATCGCGCCCCGCGTGCAGCACGATCTTCGCTCGATGAGGCCGTCCCCTTGATCAGGCTACCATGGGTTTTCTCCATATCGACAAAGCGCTTCATCGTCGCCCGCATGCTTAGTTTTTCTGGATCGGCGGTGTAGATGCCACTGACCATTGGTTGAATGATCTTTTCGTAGGCCTCAACGCCAAATCGGCGAACGGCAAAAGACTTCAGTGATTCGTCGCCATCGATTTCAGACGGCGGAATTTGATCTTCGGAGAGAAAACGCTGCTTACCCTCTTCGGTCAATAAATGTGTTTCGAGAATCGTTTGCTGGCGCGTCGGGACCATCATCGAGAGACCTTGAGGCACTGGGTACAACTGGTCGCTGATCCCAATATACCCTCGTTCTTCCACCGGCCGGGTAGTGATCAGTTGCTCTTCGATCCCTAGCTCTCGGCAAAGCTCTAAAGCGAAGTCGGGCCGCGCAACGAACATGTCGGCAGCCTGCTCGATCAAAAACTGGCCCTCCTGTAGCGTCTGCAAAACGCCACCCGTTTTGTCACTCGATTCAAAAATGGTTACTTGTGCTTCGGGCAGCACTTTCCTCAGGTACCAAGCTGCCGAGAGCCCTGAGATGCCAGCGCCAATGATTGCAACCGTATTTGGATCTTTATTCATAATATTGAACCGCGCTCTGGCAGGCTGTCACTTTCGCTTGCTGACCCATTGGACGAACTTTCCAATTTCGGGGTGAGCCATTAGTGTTTCGATAGAATTATAGTATCGCCCCAGATCTTTTTCGCGAGGCACAAATTTGTGAATGGCATTGTGACAGTCGCGGCATATTGAAATCGTCTCTCGCATCTGCTCACGCGAAAATCGTGCCTGAAACCACTTATTTCGATGGCACCGACGAGGAATCAAATGATGCTTGGTCGTTCCACGCTTTACGATTCTCGCACATAACTGGCATGGGGTGTCGGGGTTGGTGGGCATTTCGAAAAATTCAAATAAGATGGGTCTCGCGAAATTTCAATATTGTCGCGTCGACCAAGTCTAATTCATCAGGCAAATCTTAATGAGCATTAGGTTACACAGTATTGTCAGCGCTAGTCTCGTTGTTGTCATTTTGGCATTAAGCACTTGGGGCTCGGGTAAACCCGTTTTCTCGCAGCAAAACTTGCTAACTCATGAACAAGTTTCATTTGACGAACAAGCGAGTTCTTCATTATCGCGCGAACATCTGTTGCGTGACGGGAACGATTCTACCACTACATCAATCGAATCGGATGCCAGGCAAGCGATCGATCTTGTTTATCAGTTTCCAGAAGTAGTCACCGTAAGACGCGCGGCAATCACAACCAAAACTGTTTCCGCCAAACAGGCGAACATCGAAGTTCTGGCATCTACATTGTCCTCGACGACAGGTTTTCGGTCTCTGCGAGTGGAACCGCTGAAAGCTTCCAGCCGAGGCAAGCAAACATTTCGTTTTGAACCTGCCGCAGCACGCTGGTTAATGATTCGGGTCACCCCATCGAATCCCGATAAATCTTTGTCAGTTTTGATCGCCGAGATCGAGCTAGACGGTTACGTTGGGATTCCAAAATCGACTTATCTGTTCGACAAATCACCTGCCGATGCCATCGAGGTGTTGTCTCGTCTCTCTGGTTCAATCGATTTAAAACTCTCCGCCGAAGAGGAGCATTTGTTTGAGGACGCGCGCGACGGCAAACTTGACGAAGTCTCTTTTGCCGAAGCTTCACTGCTGTCCTCTGGAGTAACTGACGCCCAGAGGCGCGATTCGCTGTTGGCAAAGATTGACGCACTTGAGGCCGAATGCGCGCGGTTGATTCCGAAAGATCTGTCGGATTTTGAACGCGGAGAGCGCCTATTGGAGTGGCTGCACTCCAGTGCATTTCGCCAAGGCTATGTGGAGGCACAAACAGATGTCTCAACCGTATTGGATAAAGCAACGTTCAATTGTGTATCGTCGGCAACGCTGTTTAACATCCTCGCCCGCCGCATGGGACTTGACGCGCGTGGGATCGAGGTGCCTGACCATGCTTTTTCGATTCTCTACGATGGAACAAAGCACGTAGATATTGAAACAACCAATCCTCGCGGCTTCAATCCGGCTCGCAATCGTCAAGCACTAGAAAGCTTTCAACGGACAACTGGATTCGTCTACATTCCCGACAGCAATCGTTCGAAACGTCGGGAGGTTGGCGAACCGGGCATGGTCGCATTGAGTTACTACAATCACGGCGTGACGGCACTTCAAGAGAAAAAATTCGGCGACGCGATGGTCAAGTTCTTCAAAGCACTTAGCTTGGATTCGAAGAATAAATCCGCGGTTAAGAACGTCTTCGCGTCACTGGGAAATTGGAGTCGCCAATTGTATGACGAAGGAGACACGGAGAAGTCTCTCGCAGTACTGGAGGTCGGCAGAGAACTGGCCCCCAAAGATTATCAAATCAAGCACAACCACAAAGCCATTTGGCAACGTCACGTCAAAAATTTGGTCGACAACGACCAAGCAGATGAAGCGCTCGTACAGTTGAACGCCGCGTACAATCGCACGCAAGACAATCAGTTAGCCGAATTACAGTCGTGGGTGTTTGTACTTCAAGGTCAAAAATTGGTCACGGCCAAGGAGTGGAAAAATGCTTTGGCGAACGTTGAACAAGGCCTGAAAGTCGTCGATGAAAGCGCTCGCAGAGATTTGCTGAAATGGAAAACGTCGATTGTATTCTCTTGGTCGTCGAACCTACTTGATCAACAAAAATTCTCCGAAACCGTTGACGTTCTAGAAATCGGTTTGAAAGATTCTTCCGACTGGAGACTCCACAAACAGGTCGCCTATGTGGCTCAAGAATGGAGCAAGAAGGAAACAAAGGACTCCGGCACTGCTGCCGGGCATACTCTGATTAGTAAACTTGCCAAACGATTCCCCAAAAATTTTCACTTGCGAAGATTAAAGAGTGGTTTGGCGGACCAAGAGGCAAGGGACTTCATTGATTCAAAGGACTATGAATCTGCTTTGAAGGTCTACCAAACGGCTAGAAAACTAAATCCGGATGACTACGAGATCAAAGGGAGAGAGCGATCCGTTTGGATCATGCTTGCAAAGCCACATTTGGATGCCAAGCAATGGGACAAGGCCGCGGATGTATACGAACGCGCGTTACAAAGTATGCCCAAAGAATATGCTCTCAAACAAAACTTGGGTTACATCGTGCAGGAAAAGGCCAAGGAAGTCCTAAAGGAACAAGGCGTCGTTGCTGCCGAGAAAACGATTGCTGAGATGGCCGAAAGATTTCCCGATGTCAACGATGTGAAAAAGCAGAAGGGAACTCGAATCGAAAGAGAAGTTGTTCGGATGATTAAGGCTGGCGAATTTGATTCGGCCGAGGAGCTGCTGACAGAGCATCAAGGCTTTTTTCGCTACAAGCATCAAGTGACTCCCTTGGCTACAAATCTCTACTATCGCCAAGCCGAGCCCCATTTAGATGCCAAAGAATGGTCCGAGACGATTGCTATCTTTTCAAGAGGCCACAAGGCGTTTCCTAAGAACATGAAAATCAAATCCAACCTCGAATACTCGTGGATCAGCAGCGCAAAGCCTCTGCTGGACGACGAAAACTGGGAGGAAGCAGCGGCCGTATACCGCAAGGCGGCGGAGTCGTTACCGTCAAGCTTGAAGATTCGTAACAACCTTCGATTCTGTGAGAGCAAGCTGGAGAAATCGAAAAAATAGATCCAAAGGAAAACCCAAAATGTTTGCCACAACGCTCCATCGGCCGCACCTGCGTTGGTATCATCTATTTCGCGGCCTATTGAATAGAATCCCGCCGTCATAGCCGCATGCAAAATCAATTGGCAGGTGGAGCCAACAACCTAACCCGCCCAAAAATATTCGGAGGCAGCTTTATGGTGTCCAGAAGGATCCAAATTTTACTCGGCGCACACGGTAGGCGTTTGATCACTCTTGCAATACTGGCGGCCTTGCTCACCCCGCTCAATGCTCATGCCTATCAGAAAAAGCATCCGCAACCGACACGCTACTCGCACGGGCCCGACTCGATGATTGACGCCGAAACGCCACAAGGGACGATTGAAGAATTCACTCATTTGGACAGCCAGATCTATCCGGGCACCAAACGCAGATTCTACGTCTATGTTCCGAAGCAATACGACGCGTCCAAACCGGCAGCGCTGATGGTTTTTCAAGATGGGCACGCATACGTTAATCGAACGGGGGAATATCGGGCCCCCGTGGTGATGGACAATCTGATTCACATGGGCCAGATGCCGGTCACGATCGGAGTGTTTGTTGATCCGGGCCACAAGAAAGACAAACTTCCTGAGAAGCCCGGTTGGCGACCGCAGCCTGAAAATCGTGCTCACGAGTACGATCGACTGAGCGATGACTATGTTCGATTTTTGTTAGAAGAGATTTTGCCCAAAGTCGAATCCAAATACGAAATCACCAAAGATCCCGCTGGTCGGGCGATCTGCGGTGCCAGTAGTGGTGGCATCTGCGCTTTCACCGCGGCATGGGAAAAACCAGATCAATTCTCTAAAGTGATCAGCCACATCGGGAGCTTCGTCAATATTCGTCATGGCGACACCTATCCGGGCATCATCCGTAAGGCCAAGAAAAAACCGATTCGAGTCTACCTGCAGGACGGCAGCAACGACCTCGACAATGAGCACGGAAACTGGCCACTCGCCAATCAGCAGATGGCCAAGGCGTTAGATTACAAAGGCTACGACTTCAAATTCGAATACGGAGGTGGCGCTCACAATGGCAACCATGGAGGTGCTGTTCTGCCCGATGCAATGCGGTGGATCTGGCGAGACTATGCTAGTGTTAAACCAATGCCCAGATCACTGGCCGCAAACGTTCAGACTGACCAATGGGCGTTGGCGTGGTGGGATGATCGCCATTTGGAGAAACTCAAAGAGAAAAAGAAAATGAAGAAGGTCGAGATGATCATGATTGGTGATTCAATCACACATCATTTCGAGAGCGAGGGAAGGAAAGCTTGGAAGCAACACTTCAAGCCTCGACACACCCTGAACCTTGGCTTCAGTGGCGATCGAACCGAAAACGTCCTGTGGCGGCTTCGCAACGGTGAAGTTGAGGGATTGTCACCCAAGCTGATCACATTGATGATTGGCACGAACAACACAGGTCACCGAACCGAGCCGCCTGAAGAGACGGCTGCAGGGATCAAAGAAATTCTGCGAGAGCTGCGAGCGCGAATGCCGCAGGCAAAAATCTTGTTGTTGGCCATCTTTCCGCGCGACGAAAAACCGGATGGAAAAATGCGGCAACAGAACAATGCAATTAATGCGATCATTAAAGATTTCGCCGACGACAAACACATCTTTTTCTTGGACATCGGTGACCAGTTCTTGGACGCCAACGGCAATCTGCCAAAAAACATCATGCCCGACGCCCTCCATCCAAATGGCGATGGTTACCAAATTTGGGTCGATGCAATGATGCCAGTGATAGAGAAACTTCTCCAATAGGGACGCCGTGTTCCTTTTATTCAACCAGACTTCGGGAGCCCAATGATGGCTGGCGAGTACTACGAGCTGCGAACCTACAAGATATTCGACTTCGAAAAACAGAAGATTGCCGACGAATATCTTGAAACGGCTTTGCTGCCGGCCCTCATGCGGCAGGGTGTCGAACATGTCGGGACATTTCACAATCTGAAGGACGACAATGATCATTCGATCTACATGCTGATTGTCTGGCCTGATGTCGACGCGTTTACCCATTGCAACGAGAAACTTGGAACAGATGATACCTACCAAGCTGCGGCCAAGCCATACACGGATCGACCACTCAAGGATGGCATTTTTTCTCGCATCGAAACGCGTTTGCTAAAAGCGTTCTCCGGAATGAGTAATCTCGAAATGCCGAAGGCATCAACCGAGGGGAGCGAACGTATATTTGAGCTTCGGCTGTACGAAAGCCACACTGAAGAACACGCTCGCCGCAAGGTTGACATGTTCAATGATGGCGAAATCCAGTTGATGAAAGACGTGGAATTGGGGCCCGTTTTCTTCGGGGAGACCATTGCGGGTTCGGACATGCCGAATCTGGTCTATATGCTGTGGGCAGTCAACGAGGAAGATCACAAAAAGCACTGGAAAGCGTTCCTTGATTCTCCCCGGTGGAAAGCGATGAAGGATTTGCCACAATACAAAGATACTGTTTCCAAAATACAAAATTGGTTTCTCAAACCAACTTCTTACTCTAAGCTGTAGTTGCCACGATGTTGCCAATTCATTCCTCTTGCGTGTCTTGCCAACTCACGCAACTTGAATTCCCACTTGAGTAACCACGAGTGTCTCGAAAAACATTTGAATCCGAATCGCGCTTTCGAGAAATGTTGGGCGCAACGAGAGCGAAGTTTGCTGCCATCAGTAAAGACTTTGTATTTTTGTACGCAAATGAAGCTTATGCCAAACAGTGGGACAAGCGCCCCGATGAAATCATCGGTAAGCCCGTCAAAGAAATTTTGGGGGTGGATGGGTTTGAAGATTCGCTCGACCATTTCGTCGATGCAATCAGTGGGGAAACCGTCGAATACGAAGCAGAATACTGCCTTGGGCAACGCGCGTTCGTTCTCGCGATTCGCTTAGTACCCTTTTACGCCGAGGATCAAGACTCTACCGATCCGCCAGAAATCGAAGGTTTTTACTTTCTATCTCAATACGTGACTCCCAAACGAGTCAGTCAACAAGCGCTCTCGTTAATCCTGGCGAGCGCTCCTGGCAGGATCTGTCTTATCAATCGCGACTATGAGATCACCTATGCAAATCGACGTTTCCATGAGGATTACAGTCGCGATAAAGAGCTAAAGGGTACCAGTTTTGCCAACGTCATTGGCGCAAAAATGTGGGAATCGGCTAAGCCGAATATTGATCGAGCTTTTTCTGGTGACTTTGTCAGATACCGTGAGGTTATTGAGGATTTCAATTGCTTGGTCTACCTGATTCCTGACCACATCAAACAACCAAACAATGTTGTTGGCGTCTACTGTTTGATCTTTGATGAAGCCGAACTTGAACTGGGGCGGCAGCGCCTTCGCAACCGCGAACGCAATGTCGATCTGGCCCTCCAAGGAAAAATGGTAGGCATCTGGGAGGTTGATCCGGATCGCAATGACTGGTTGTTGACCGAACATCTTGAAAAACTATTGGGGTTACCGCCGGGCGATTTAGAAAACTCGCGGTCAATGACCTTAAAGAGGATTCACCCAGATGATTTGCCGGAATTCTTGTATAACCGCCGCTCCTTCTTGCGCGCGGGAAACATGTTCGTCAACGAACTTCGCATGAGAGATTACTCGGGAGATTATCGTTGGGTGAGAATTACTGGACGATCGGAGAAAGACAACGATGGAAAATTAACTTACTTCGCAGGCACCATCCAAGACATCAACGAACTAAAAACGGCTGAACTGTTGGCAGCCGAACAGGTCAGACGTCGCGACTCGTTTCTGTCGATGCTATCCCACGAACTGCGCAATCCGGTGGCTGCAATCAAGTACGCTTTGGACGTTTTTGAACATCCGTCCAACATGCACATCAATCTTCCAGACGACTATCAAAACTCGATTGCTATTGTGACTCGCCAGACCAATATTATATCGCGTTTGCTGAAGGACCTACTCAACGTCAATCGGATCACTTCTGACGAAATTGTGCTTGAAGGTGCAAGTGTTTGTTTGGTGAAATTGATCCGTGAAATCGCCGAGGTCAGCATGCCTCAGTTTTTGGCAAAAAATCAAAGACTGATCCTTGAGTGCGAAATCGATGAATATCAAATCAGCGGCGACGAAGTGCGTCTGCACCAAGTTTTCGTCAATCTACTCGACAATGCCTCGAAATATTCACCCGAAAAAACAACAGTAACCCTTACCTGCAACGTCGATCCAAACTCTGGTGACTTTGTCGCCGTCGTTTCAGATCAAGGACAGGGCATTACGTCCGAATCTCAACGCGACATCTTCGAGCTGTTTTTCCAAGGGGACGCCACTCTCGACCGCTCCTCTGGCGGACTTGGCGTCGGTTTGTATCTGGTCAAGCGAATCGTGGAGGCTCATTTTGGCGAAGTGAGCGTCGTCAGCCCCGGACGCGATGGCGGTTCTGATTTTCAAGTCCGTCTTCCGCGCGAAAGATCAAAGGCCTCTACTGATTCAAACCAGTCGAAAACAGAAGCACTTCGTAAGCTTGTCTTGGTCGAGGACAACGATGACTCACGCGCTGCGCTATCGCTCGCTCTCTCGGCACGTGACTTTGACGTGCATACTTTTGCCGATGGCGAAACGGCTGCCTTGAAATTGCCGTCGGTAGGTCCCGAGGTTGCGTTGATTGACATTGGTTTGCCGCGCATCGATGGGATGAGTCTGATGAAAGAGCTACGACTCAATAGAGACCTAAAAGACACCCTCTTCATCGCCCTGACTGGATATGGACAAGAGCACGAACATGCAGCCATCATGGCGTCAGGATTTGACCATCATCTAGTCAAGCCGCTGGATCTGGGCGTTTTGTTGGAGATCGTTGCCGAACACTCTAAAGCTAGTGGTCCTTCAAACCTGAAATGACGGACTAACAGGTAGCAGCAAACAAATTTGCTTACCGCTGGTCGTCATCAATTTTGTCTGTCGGCAGTTGAAAGAATGCCGACGCGAGATGAGCATTCATCCTCTCAACGTGCTTAGTAGCCTGATCCGCATCTGGCTCAAGCTCGTAAACCACCGAAAATAAAGCTGGCCGGTCCGAAACGCTTTCGAAGTCAAAGGCGTTCATTGCGAGCACTTCATCGATTTCTTCGTCTGTAGGCCCCTCTTCTTCGTCAATTCCCTCGGGTTCTAACAGTAGATACTTGAAAACCTGCAGAAGATCCGTTTCCGGTCCTTCGTTGACGCCCTTGAGCATCAGCGAGGCCAAAATTAATTCGTCGTGAAAGTAATACAGTACAAACGCACCGCCCTTGAGGTCGGAGCCAATCCGGAGTTCAGTGTGTTCAATATCCGGTACTGGCCGCTCCATCGGTAGTTCGAGATCACCGGAGAGTGAATTCAGATCGCCTGTGAAATGATCGACAAGGGCTTTACTCAAGTCGGCAGTGTCAACCGATGACGTCGAGTCCAATTCACCGTTTTCGATATAGCGGAAAGTCTTGAAAATCATGATGTGGGTCTGCGTTTGCATGTTAGTTGAGTGCACAGCACACGGTTGCCGATTATTGCATCGAATTTCATCGGCAAACAGGCCCCCAGCCTTTTTGCTCACGCGTCATGGATTCCATGTCGCTTATTGTTTGAGTCGCCAGCGTTGTAGTTTTGGGATGGCGACAATCCGGAGTTATCACACTACAATCAACGAATTAGCAATTTTGAGATTTCAAGTACAAGGTATCGATCCGTGGCATATTTTGTGGGTGTAGACGTAGGTGGCACAACCACCACCGTGACGATTGGCGGAAACAAACAAGATGTACTTTACGTCTCAGATCAATTTGCCACCCGTTCGGCAGACGGTCCTCAGGCCACAATCACTGCAATCGTTGATCAAGTTCAACAGGGTATGCAGGAACTCGGTGCGACCGTGGACCAAATCGCCGCTCTAGGACTCGCGACTCCCGGACCAGCAACGCTCGACGGAGTCTTGCTCAAGACGCCTAACCTTGATCCAAAAATTTGGGACCGTTATCCAATTCGTGCTGAACTCGAAAAGGAGCTAAAGAAACTCGTCCCCACAATTGCCGTCCACTACGTCGGCGATGGTCAAGCTGCGGCACTGGGCGAATACGTGATCCGAAAGGGTGAGCTCAGTTGGGAATCAAAACTTGGTAACCGCAGCGTTGAAGATGTTTCGTCACTATTCATGGTGATCGTTGGAACTGGGCTCGGCGGTGGAGAAGTCCGCAACGGCCAAGTGGTGCGTGGCCTTGAGGGGCGCGCGGGTCATGCGGGCCATGTGTTGCTCCCGGAGTATGCTTTTCGGCATGAGCACGACCGGAAATTGCTTGTTGGCAATGCAACGGCAACCATCGAATCGGCAGTCTCGCTGACGGGCCTCACCCACCAGCTCGAATATCGGCTATCGCTTCCAGAGTGGAAGGACCACGTTCTCAATCAACAATCCGGTAGCTTCAAAGACAAAGCCAAACAGTTGCGTGATCTTGCTGACAGCGGCGACGCGCTGGCGCTGGAACTTTTTGACGATCAAGCAAAGGCCCTAGGAATTGGGTTGCTGAGTATCAACTATTTGGGGGATTACGATTTGGTTGTTATTGGTGGCGGCGTCTGCGATCTATCTGAAACCGTTCGCACACGATATCGCCAAAAGGCCGAAGAAGCGTACCGCCAATACTGCTTGGACGGATTTAAGAATCTTACTCAGTTCCAATTTTCGGCTTGTGGCGACGAAGCCCCTGTAATTGGCGCTTTGGCTCACGCATACGCAGCAGCCAAATAACAACTGACCGGATTCTTGATGTCGCTTATGCTTGGTCGACAATGTGGCCGTAGACTTCGTACGCTTCGGCCAACGCATCCTTGATTTTATCAGGCGGTAGCAACTTCCGAGCGTTATAGATCATCACTCGCCCCATGCCGCCTTCGACGCTTACCTTTTCTTGTGTCTCAAAGAACTCAAGCAGACTGGGCGTAAAGAATCTGCGCACCGCTTGCTCATTTGCCCCTTGCAAAACAAACATTTGCGAAAACTTCGGATGGCTTGTGAAATCAATATCCTGAAACCCGAGGGCTTTTCCAAATTTGTCGAAGAACCCCTGCTGACGCATCGAAAACATTGGGCTTTGGATATTGGTGGACTGCAATAGAACAACCGTCTGCTGGTTGACTTTCCTATTTTTTCCACTGCCAGTGGTGAAGTGATAGTCAAAAATTGAAATCTTGACGTCACCGGCATCGCCGCTGAGCACATTGCGAGCCTTTTTTGAACGTCCGCGCTGAAACAACGCGAAATCTCGAAGACTTTCAACCAGTTCGCCCGAAGATTCCGCAAAATCAAGCCCCATCTGAGTTGCCTGAGCTTGGTAGGCTTCAGTCCTTTTTTTGGCTTGCATAGAAGCGTACCAAGCGAGTCCGCCGAACAGGAATATCATGCCGATAAAAAAAGCGAAGCCCATAGCGTTTCCTTGAAACTATCTTCGATCCAGTCTCCCAATCGTGGTGAAGCTTAGCATTGTGCCAGACGGTCGTCTATTTCAGCTGCACCAGATCACCGCCGCCTTGTCCGGAAGTTTTAGAGCCAACTTGATCCGACTCCTGTAGTTCCGGATCGGCCCAGTTCTCAGGTTCAAAATGCTCACCATAAACGCCGTAGTCGTGGTAAGCAATCTTCTTGGCGATTCGATAAGCCCAGCTTTTCTCTGGAATCGCCGCGGCAGCAGGATCGTATTGCGAGCGGTGTGCGTTGGCCGCTTGAAGTTCTGAGATCGCTGTCTTCCGGGCCGTCGAGTCTTTAGCACCATGACGGTCGGCCAATGCTTCGATTAAATCTGGACGCTCCAGCACAATGCAGCCGCGCGTATGCTGAGCGGCCGTTTTACGGAAATCTCGCAGAAAATCAGATTCGTTGAATACCTCGTCCAACGGGCGCTCGTCATGAATCGACTCATTGGCAATTTGAATCACTGGACAAGGTTCAATATCACCCCACGGATTAATGTGATGCGTAAATCCAGTCGCCGCCGGGCACAGCGCTTGGCCATCGGCATCGTAGTAAGCGTCAATAAAGATGATTGGCTTCTTGCATCGCATGTCCACGACGAACTGACGTGCCTGCCGGGTCTGCTCTGGAGTTAGCACAAGTTCGGGTGACGCCTCCGGGCCCACGGGGCGAAAAACGTGATACCAAGTGTACATCACGCCCATGTCGATCAAGCGATCGACCCATTTTTCTGTCAACAGGTCGTCGAAATTGCTCTGGCAAAGACTCGTGCAGACACCCGTCATGACTTTATTGTTGAGGCAATTCTGTAGCCCCTCCATCGTCGCCGACAGCACTCCCGCCTTGCCACGTCTTTGATCGCTGATGATCTCCGATCCTTCGACGCTGACCAGAGGCGTGACGTTGCCACACCTGCGGAGTCGCTTGGCTACGTCGTCGGTAATAAAGTGTCCATTGGTGAAGACTTGGAAATAGGCGTCTGGATGGGCCTCTAAAATTTCGAACAGCTTTTTGTGCATAAACGGTTCGCCACCCAGCAATCCAAAGAACGAATTTCCCATTTCTTTGGCGCGCGTTATCATCCGGTTCATCGCCGGCACGTCGATCGTTTGCTGTTTATGGGCAACGTCTACCCAACAACCTTGGCAACGCAAATTACAGCTGTTGATGATCGAGATATAGAGGTACGGCGGAAAGAATTGCCCTTTGGCCAAACGACTTTTGTGTTTCTGGACACTGACGAGCCCTTTAACACCCATGTTCCACGCCAATTTCCACAACAGACGTTTGTCCGTCTCCATCAGCATTCGTTTGGCAAGTCGAAAATACATCGTAGTCCTGAAGCAGTTCACGGAAAAAGTAGGCGGTTAAATCGAGCCTCAATTTTACGCTGCTGAGAACCGAAAACGTACCCGAAATAAGACCGTTTTGCTGTTGAGCATAATAACAGACGGGCAGTGGCCGCATGAAGATCCGATCAAGCACATTGGGCGATCAGAATTTTGATCCCACGTTCGCAAGATCGGCAACCAAGTTTGCACGTAGCTTCACGCAAATGGCAAGAGGTTCTATTGAACAAGAGCCCTTGCAGCAGGTTAAAAACGTGCCTCACGCAGGGCAGTATTTCAACCTGCCATGCACCGCCCCCCGTAGCCAGCATAAACGAAGGAATCTAGGCCGCTCTTCGTTGCTTCCGACGTTGGTCTATCGCATCGTTGACGTCAGACGACAATTCTTGCTCATGAACTCGCAAGCCCGATTTCTCTAAAGCTTTTTTGCGTCGAACAATCTCAGAAATGCGCTCGGCAAAAACTCGATCTTCGGCACGAAATGCAGACGCACCAAATCGCCCCATGGCTTGCTGAAACGAACCCGGCGAGACAATCCCCGATAGCAGTTCGCCCGCGAACGAAAACAAACCACGACTAAACGCCGACTCGTGGGCCGCATGTCGTGCTATCGCGCGCTGAGCGGACAGGCCGTGTGCGGTTTCGGCTTCTCTGATCACCGCTGCAGGTCGCTCGACGCGGCAAACGCAGTTGGACATCGTTGCACTCGAATACCCCATCGCCTTCAGAGTAAGTGCCAAATCTAAATCAAAGTATTGGTCGTCTAGCCGTGAGCCAAACTCGCCTATCAGCGCTAATGTAGAACGCCGATAGAAGCCGGCCCAACTGGTGGGACCCAATGGATCGAGTCGACTGAAGACACGCTTCGCCAATTTCGCTCCTTGCCCAACTAAAGTCCTGCGAAAATAGTAGTTGGTCTTAACACCAGCGGCAACAATTTGATCCGGGAGATTTTGCCCGACAATGATCGGCACTGCTGAGGCCAGAAAAGCATCGGAGAATTTGTCTTCGACAACTTCAACCCAACTCGGTGGAAGCTCGATCCCCGGACGCACCAAAGCGACAATATCACCGTGAGATTGTGCAAAAGCTGCAGCGAACTGGGATGACAGACGCTTGGTGCCTGCATCAACCAGCGTCAACTCTTCACCAATATTGTACTTGTCTTCAAACGTTCCGTCGTGGACCAGAATCACTTCGCTACCATTAGGAACGTCACGCAAAACTGAAGCAAGCGTATCGTCGAGCGCAGATGGCTGGCCGACAACCGGAACGATAACTGAGTACTTTTGGTTAGTCCCATTCATGAATTTGGCCCAACTATTTGGACGGTTTGGAATCGATGTGACCTAAAATCGCAGCCAGAGAGGCGGCTAAGTGTTCTTCGGTCCTGACTGAGTAGAAATGAAGGCCTTTCCCCTTCTTATGGGTTAGGTAGTGTCTAACTTGTGCCGCTGGCAAAGCCTGTGGGCGTGCGGTGCTGTAAACACGCGGAAAACGTGCTATCACGAGTGCCGTCAGCTATCAGGTTTTTCTACCTCGCAGGCAGGGTATACCACTTGGCTAGGAAGGGCAGGTGGTTTTGGGGTTCAAAATGGGAGACGTGGGTGGACGTTCTTTTCCGGACGCCGAATCGTCAATCCGTTTCCAAAAACTGCCGATGGCTTGTGTAGGAGACCATCGTGCGACGGCAAAGACTTCGGCAAGCCTCACCTCGATCCAAATAGCCACCAAACATTGATTTCCAAAAAGAAGGTTCTTGCGTGAGCGTCAACCCAACCAACCAAGAAAATGAACTGAATGAATTGCGTGCCCAAGTTGAGGTTCTCACCAAACGTCTCAACGAATGCCAACGCATGACGGCCCTTGGTGAATTGGTCAGCACAACAACGCACGAATTTAACAACGTTCTGATGACCATCATCAACTATGCCAAAATGGGCATGCGTTACGAAGACAAGCCAACCCGAGACAAAGCCTTCGATAAAATCAATCAGGCCGGAAACCGAGCGGCCAAGATTACCAACGCGGTACTCGGCATGGCTCGCAATCGCAGCGAACATTTTGAGCAAACTGATGTTGCAAAATTGGTTGACGAAACCATGGTGCTGTTGGAACGCGAACTTCAGAAGTACCGCATCTCAGTCGACATTCAAGCCGAAGAGAATCTGCCCACCGCATCAGTGATCGGCAACCAGATCCAGCAAGTGTTGATGAACTTGGTGATCAACGCACGACAGGCCATGTCAGAAGGTGGCCAACTGGTTATCAAGATGGCCCGAGACGAACAAGCCAAAACGGTTGACTTGAGTGTGCGGGACCACGGAAGCGGCATGGACGAAGCCACGATGCGGAAGATTTTCGAGCCCTATTTCAGCACAAAGAATGGTCCTGATGAATCAGGTAAAGGCGGCACGGGATTGGGCCTAGCAACCTGCAAGAATATCATTGAGGCCCACGGTGGAAAGATCCGCCTTGAAAGCTCGTTGGGCAAGGGCACATGCTTCACGCTGAAACTTCCCATGGAACGACAGTCGTCTCCTGTTCCTGCGGCACGCGGCATCGCGGGCGCCGTCACACAAATGAACGCCGCCGCTCAAGCGCGATAGTAAGTGGGCGGCTACCGTTTTTTCTGGCACTTCTTGCAGAAAAACGTCGAACGCTGACACTGCACGATACGCTCAATCGTTTGCTTCTGGCACGAAGGGCATTTTTCTCCAGCCCGATCGTAAACGCGATGATGATTTTGATAACCGCCGGGATCGTTGAGCGCGTTTCGGTAGGTGCCATCGGAAAGTGTTGATCCCTCGTGCTCAATCGCGATCTCCAAAACTTCCACCATCCGCGTGTGAATACGCTGATATTGTTTCTTTGACAGTCGATTGCACCGCGCTTGCGGATGAACACCTGCCAGATGCAGAATCTCACTGGCGTATAGATTTCCAACTCCAGCAACCGCCGACTGGTCCAGCAGCGCTACTTTGATCTCACGTTGCTTCCGAGTAAACGTTTCGGCAAATGCTGCGGCCGTAATATTCAGCGCATCGGGCCCAAGCTTTCCACTGGCAAGTTTCCCTTGGTACTCGGCATCCGACAGAAGACTGACGTTCCCCAAGCCGCGACGATCCCAGAACAACACTTCTTTCACTGGTGATTTTTTCAGCCGCAATCGAAATCGTAGGTGCTCGACCGTTGGCGGATCAGCGATCAAAACCAGCCCTGTCATCCGCGGCTCAAAAATCAGACGATCTAAGTTCTCCATCACGATCACCACGCGCTTGCCAAGTCGATCGACTCGTAGAACCTTCTGCCCTTTGATTCTTCTGTTGAGTCGATCAATACGCGGCGTGATTGCAATTGGACGTTTTGAGCAAGCTGTACGCTCTGCGGCCACGACGATCGCGCCTTGGATCTCCAAAATCCCCCGGCGCATCGTTTCTACTTCAGGCAATTCGGGCATAGTTTCGGCGAAAGACGTTTAAGATCTCGGACCAGAGTTGGGGCCTTAATTGTCGGGTCGGAGCCTCTGGTTTTGCAAGGTGCAACAAATTTGCCACCCTGTTTTCTGTAGCTTTTTACAGGGCCAAGTCTCCCAGCGTTTTCTCGAGCCAAAATTGCGCGAGCCGGATCCAGAGTATGTTCGATCGGGCCGCTGGCGTTTAAACTGTTGCCCCGAGGATCGGTCGCCGGTCCTTCCTCAGGACACGACGATTCTTTAGCTTCGCACTTTAGAGAGTTTCATGACGACTTCATTCTTAAAACAACCCAGCCCCGATGCGGCGCTGCCCGATGGCCAAGGAAGATTTGGAGACTTCGGCGGGCGCTTCGTTCCTGAAACGCTCGTCGCAGCGCTAGATCAACTGGAAGAGGAATATCATAAGGCCAAACAAGATCCGGAATTCCAAGCTCAACTGGATGTCTTGCTGCGGGATTTCGTTGGCCGCCCCTCACCACTGTATTTTGCCAAACGCTTGACCGAAAAATGCGGCGGCGCACAAATCTGGTTTAAGCGCGAGGACGTCAACCATACCGGTGCTCATAAGATCAACAGCACCATCGGCCAAGCGCTATTGACTCTTCGCATGGGCAAGACGCGCGTGATCGCCGAAACGGGCGCCGGACAACACGGCGTGGCAACCGCTACCGCGTGTGCACATTTTGGATTACCTTGCATCGTCTACATGGGCGAGGAAGACGTCCGCCGACAGGCTCCCAACGTACGGTCGATGCGTAGTATGGGCGCTGAAATCCGGCCGGTGACGACTGGATCACGCACCTTGCGAGACGCTGTCAACGAAGCCATGCGCGATTGGATGGGCAGCGTGAAAGACACGCACTACATTCTGGGATCCGTTGTTGGGCCGCATCCGTTTCCGATGATCGTGCGTGATTTTCAAGCCGTCATCGGGCGCGAGACAATCAGCCAATCCCAAGAGCGTTTTGGCCGGCTGCCAGATGCGGTTGTCGCTTGCGTCGGTGGCGGCAGCAATGCGGCGGGTATGTTTTATCCGTTTGTCGCGCAAACAGATGTACCGTTGATCGGCGTCGAGGCAGGCGGCTACGATGACGAACCGGGCCATCACGCGTCAAGTCTAACCTACGGGAAACCGGGCGTGCTGCATGGAAGTTTCAGCTACGTGCTGCAAGACGACGACGGTCAGACAGACGATGTACATTCCGCGTCGGCGGGGTTGGACTATCCGGGCGTCGGTCCAGAACACAGTCACTGGAAGAAAACCGAGCGCGTTGAGTACCGCAGTTGCCGCGATGATGAGGCGCTCGAGACGTTTGACTTGATCGCGAAAACCGAAGGCATCCTTCCGGCGCTTGAATCTTCCCACGCCATTGCCAAAGGTATGGAGGTTGCATCGGAACGTGGGAAGGATGAAATCGTTGTGGTCTGCCTTTCGGGGCGCGGTGACAAAGACGCCGACGAAATTCAACGCCTGCGGTCGGAACAGGCATCAGCAGAATAGCCGCCAACAGTTGCAATCCTTCTATCAAAAGGGTCGGAGGCTCATCGACGGGGTGGGCCGCCATTTTTCCAAGCACTTTATTACCTCCAACCACACAAGCTCATGTCCGCAATCGACGATCTATTTGCTCAACTTAAATCTGACGGCAAAAAGGCTTTCATGCCGTTTATCACTGCCGGCGACCCCGACATTGAGTTCACCAGTGCTCTGCTTCAGTCACTCGATGATGTCGGGTGCCATTTGGCCGAACTTGGCATTCCCTATAGTGACCCGATCGCCGATGGCCCCGTCATTCAAGCTTCCTACACACGCGCCCTCAACAAGAAAATTAAGCTTGAATCAATTTTGGATATGGCGACCACAGTCTCGCCAAAACTGAAGATGCCTATCGTGTCGATGGTCAGCTATGCCATCATCTATCGGCAAGGGATGGATAACTATTTGGAAAAGGCGATCGCCGCGGGAATCTCTGGAGCAATCGTTCCTGACATGCCGGTAGACGAATCCGCAGTGTTTGCGGAAAAATGCAAGGCGAAGGATTTCAGTTTGATTCAAATGATCACGCCGACGACCGAACGTGATCGCGCGATTGAGATTACTAAACAGGCCAGTGGATTTATCTACTACGTTTCAATCGCTGGGATCACCGGCGAGCGTAACGAACTGCCACCCGAGTTAATCGAGAATCTCCGCTGGCTGAAGACTCAGACCGACCTGCCAATCTGCGTCGGCTTCGGCATCAGCCAACCCAAACACGCCGTTGCCCTCAAAGAGGTCGCCGATGGAATGATTGTTGGTTCAGCAATCGTGCGAAGGATCGCAACGATTGAAGAAGATGGCAAATCGCCTCAAGAAGTCATCGATGAAGTTACGTCCTTCGCCAAAGAGATGCTAACGGCAATTAATGGCTAGAGGCTGCCAACAACTCCGGTTTTCGTCGTGACCGCTACTGCAATAGAATGACGGTATGTCCGACACGCCCTCCAAGCCGAACTCCGATCATCCGTCAACGGAAACAAGTGCGGACGCACCCTCGGCAATGGAATTGCTGACCCGCCCAATCCAATTCCTCAAAGGCGTTGGGCCAGCGCGGGCCGAATTGCTGGAAAAACTTCACCTGCGAAACGCGGCGGATGTTCTTTTCTTTTTTCCACGCAGCTACCAAGACTTCACCGAACTACATGTCATCGACGAGCTGGCGAACGAGCAACTGGCCAATGTCGTTGGCGTTGTTGAGGATGTCGACCAGCACATTGGAAAATCGGGCGTTCATATTTGCTACATCTTGATCAAGCAAGAAGAAAAATACCTGCGAGCCGTCTGGTTCAATCAGCAATTCTTGATGCGGAAATTCTGGCCTGGCCAAAAGGTCATGTTCCAGGGCAAAGCCAAATGGCAAGGCGGCCGTTTTCAAATGAATCATCCTAAAGTCACATGGTTGGACACCGAAGAAGCTGCAGAGCAACAACAGTGTTTGATGCCGGTTTACAAATTGACCGATGGCATCAACCAAAAGCAAATGCGCAAGATCGTCGGCGCCACCGTTGAACAATGCTCTGACCTCGTTACCGAGGCCTTTCCGGATGAACTGCGCGAGAAATTGGACGTCTGTGGAATCTCCGAAGCGATTCGCCAAATCCACATGCCCAAAGATCAAGGGCAAGTAGAATCGGCGCGAGCACGTTTGGTCTATCAGGAACTGTTTATCCTTCAATTGGCTTTGGCCATTCGCCGTCATCGGATTCGCGTCGAGAACATAGCGCCCAAAATTGAGATGACGCCAAAAATTCGCGCCCGAATTCTTGGCCGGTTGCCGTTTGATCTTACGGAAACGCAAACTCAGGCCTTGAGCGAAATCGCCGAGGATATGAATCAGCCATGGCCGAAGAACCGCTTGATGCATGGTGAGGTCGGCAGTGGCAAGACAGCGGTAGCGGTCGCGGCGATGCTGTTGGCCGTCGCAGCGGGACATCAGGCGACATTGATGGCGCCAACGGCCGTGCTGGCAAACCAACACTTTGACACCATCCAAAAATTGCTGGGTGATACGCGCGTAACGTTTGCGCTGTGGACCGGCAGCGTAAAAGGAAAAGCTCGAAAAGAAACGGCTCAGCGGATTGCAGATGGCGAAGTCGATATCGTCATCGGCACGCAGGCTGTCGTCGCTTCGAAAGTTCCGTTCAAGCAATTAGGACTGGTCGTGATTGACGAGCAGCACAAATTTGGCGTCAAACAACGTGCGACGCTGAAACAATCGGGCTTTGATCCTCACTATCTTGTGATGACGGCGACTCCCATCCCGAGAACGATCTCGATGACATTGTTTGGTGATTTGGATGTCTCGACACTCAAACGCACCAGTGGTATCGGCCAGAAAGTGAACACCTATCTGGGCAAGGAAGAGAGCCGCGACAAATGGTGGAAGTTTGTCAGAAAGAAACTGCGTGAGGGACGACAGGCATTTGTGATCGCACCGCTAGTTGCCGGTGATGACGATGAAAAACTGAGTAGTGCCGAGCGTATGTTTGAGTCGTTGGCCAATGGCCCATTCAGCGACTTTCGCGTCGATGTATTGCACGGCCGGCAAACGACCGAGCAGAAGGAAGCGGCAATGGCCGATTTCGCTTCGGGCAAAACACAAGTGCTCGTATCGACAACCGTCGTCGAAGTCGGAATCGACGTTGGCAATGCAACGGTAATGACTATCGAATCTGCCGAACGCTTTGGGCTCTCCCAACTGCACCAACTGCGTGGGCGCGTCTGCCGCGGACAGCATCCGGGTTTCGTGTGCGTGTTCGCCTCAAGTGACGATCCGGAATCCAACCAGCGTCTTACCGCTTTTTCGGAAACCGATAGCGGGTTTGAACTAGCAGAGATTGATTTACAAATTCGCGGGCCTGGCAATCTTTTCAGCGCGCAGCAAAGTGGGTTTCCACCGTTGATGATCGCCGATCTGGTCAGGGACGAAGAGGTGCTCATACGTGCGCGGGAAGACGCGCAAAAACTGATTGAAGCCGATCCGGAGCTGAAAAAGGAAACCTATTCACGTTTGCGACAACTTGTCTTTGCCAGATACGGACGCGCACTTGCAATCAGCGACGTCGGTTAAACGTAGGAAAGAAACTAATGATGAATTTGCCTACGATTATCAGCCTGCTGCTTGCTTTGGGGACGCTTACGCTCGTGCAAGCGACCGCACCGACGTTTTCTTCTGACTTCAAGTCTCTTGCGCTTTGGGAGGATGATTCAACTGAGGGAAGCCCAAAGTCATACAAGATCATCGACAAAGAGAAGGGTTTGCTTCGTATATCCACCAGAGCTGGTACGATGGATCGAGTTAAAATCGCGACGCGGCAAAAGTTCTCGGCCGGTGAGTACAAGTGGAGAGTTTTTGTACCCAATATGGGAATCGGCGATCAGGCGAGCATCGGAGCGTTTCTCTATCAAGATGATCTCCACGAGATCGATTTCGAAATCGGCTATGGCACAAGCAAATTGCGAAACAGCCTCGGGGCCAAAGCTGATGAACTCGTCTGCTACCTTACATCACAAGGAGGGCCACATAGCTCGACTAAAGTCTTGCTCAAAAGTGAGAAGTGGTATGAGTGTTCCATCAAAATTTCATTTGCGAAAAACGACAACTACTTGATTGAATGGTTTCTCAATGATGTCAAAGTAAAAACTCTGCAAACAGAATTTTCCGAAGAAACTGAATTCAAGGCTGTTTGTAGTGTGGAAAATTTGTCGTTTCTCGGCGACCACTTGCCCACCAAGGACAACTACGCGATTTTTGACTTCTTTGAGTTCAAAGAAACCGACTGATGACATTTACTGATCAAATGTGTAGACTGATCGCTCTGTTTACGGCCGGTTCTCGGACCAAAGGTCACGAAGACGCTCCGAAGCCATTGTTTTCCACATTGTTGCAACTTGTAAGCTAAATGATGAATCGATCATTGTCTATTTTCGTGGCAGGTCTGTTGATCGG
This sequence comes from uncultured Pirellulaceae bacterium, assembly GCA_964439245.1. GTDB lineage: Bacteria > Planctomycetota > Planctomycetia > Pirellulales > Pirellulaceae > Mariniblastus. The sequence goes on from CAYTPS010000010.1 coordinate 30,571, forward strand.
GATCCTTGTTGCAACCGTTGGTTTCGCCAGCTTTCTGCGCAATCAACAATCCGCCGGTGACGATCGAACCGGCCAGACGGTGCTAAAGCTGGCACATAGTTTGGACACTGCCCACCCCGTCCACGTGGCGATGGAGTCGATGAAGTCCGAACTGGAGAAACTTTCCTCCGGCAGCATGACGATCGACATTTATCCAAGTTCAGTCCTTGGTTCGGAAAAAGAGTGCATTGAACAGTTGCAAAATGGCTCCCTGGCCATGACCAAGACTTCTGCTGCGGCGTTGGAAAACTTCATTCCTGAGATGGCGGTTTTTAGTCTGCCATATATGTTTCGCGACGAAGTGCACTTCTGGAACGTCCTCACGGGCCCTGTCGGTCAAGAGTTGCTGAACAAAGGCGAGGACAAATTCCTGCGAGGATTGTGTTACTACGACGGTGGCAGTCGTAACTTCTACACGAAATCGACCCCGATCCGCACTCCGGCTGATCTAAAGGGCATGAAAATTCGTGTCATGAATAGTGCGACCGCCATCGAGATGGTTAAGGCGATGGGCGGCGCCCCGACCCCGATCGCTTGGGGAGAACTTTATTCTGCGTTAGCACAAGGAACCGTTGACGGAGCAGAAAACAACGCCCCAAGTTTTTCGACCAACAAACACTTCGAAGTCTGCAAACATTTTTCACTCGATGGTCATTCCCGTATCCCAGATATGCTTTTGATGAGCTTGCCGGTATGGAACGGACTATCAAGCCAAGAGCAGCAGTGGTTGCAAGACGCGGCAAACAAGTCATCCAGTTTCCAACGCGCACTCTGGAAAAAGGAAACCGAAGCAGCGTATCAAAAAGCCAAAGACGAAGGCGTGACAATTTATGATGTTGACACGGCGGCGTTCGCGGACAAGGTGCAACCAATGCTCGACGGGATCGAAAACGAAGCGATTCAGTCGTTACGCGATCAAATTGGACAGGTAAAGTAAAATGCAACAAGCGGTGTCTAAGATCGCAGGCGTGTTGACGAAGGTTTTACAGTGGCTGTTGATCGCCGCTGTGACGCTACTGGTGCTGGACGTGATCTGGGGAGTTCTCACTCGCTACGTGGGGGGAGAACAGGCCAGTTGGACCGAGGAACTCGCACGATTTTTACTAATATGGGTTTCACTGCTTGGTGGAGCCGCTGCGTTTGAACAGAAAAGCCACTTGGGTGTGGACTATTTTGTTACGAAATTTGACGACAGTATTCGCGGCAGCCTGAAAGTGTTCAGCTACGTCATCGTTCTGTTTTTTGCCGTTTCGATTTTTGTCATTGGTGGCATTCAGGTTGTCTATAACGCTCTAGCACTTGACCAAACCACGCCGGCTTTGGGATGGAAAATGGGACATGTCTATCTCGCGATACCGATCGCTGGTGTGTTTATGGTGCTATTTACGATTGCGAATCTGCTGGAACTGCGTAACGCCAACAGCAACAACGATGTTACGGAGGCCAATTAATGGGTACTGTCGCTCTAATATTGGTCGTGACATTCACGATCTTGGTCGTTTTAGATGTGCCAATCGCTGTTGCGATTACTCTGGCCAGTTTCGTCGCAATTGTTGCCGAGGGTTCAGACCCAAACGTCGTATTGGCATCCAAAATGGTCAGCGGTGTCAACAGCTTTGCGCTGTTGGCGATTCCATTCTTTATTTTGTCGGGGCATTTGATGGGCAAGGGTGGACTTGCGCGTCGACTGATTGATTTCGCTGCCACACTGGTCGGACGATTGCCCGGTGGTTTGAGCTATGTGAATACCCTCACGTGTATGCTGTTTGGATCGATCTCCGGTTCTGCAGCTGCTGCAGTTTCTTCGGTCGGCGGATTCATGATTCCAGAAATGAATCGAAAAGGTTACGACCGCGAGTTCAATGTTGCCGTCACGACAACCGCTGCGACGACGGGGCTGATGATTCCACCTAGCAACATTATGATTGTCTATTCGGTGGCGGCCGGATAGGTTTCTATCGCAGCAATGTTCATGGCGCGTGTGCTTCCCGGCGTGTTGACGGGGTTGTTCATCATGCTAGTTGCCGGAGTCATGTCCGTCCGCGCCGGGTATCTTGGCGAAGTCATCGACATGCCTATGTGGAAACCTATCGCTGCAACGAGCGTGATTGCCGGGATCATTTTGTCAGTCATTCTTTGCAGTCGGGGTATCGGGTTCAGTTTGGAGCTCCCGTGGTTCCATCTGAGGCGCGAAGTCGTCTACTTCATTTTTTGGTCGATCGTTTGCTGCGCGTTCTTTGAGTCATTCAGACACGCGTATCTGACGTTACTGTTGGTCGTCATTGTGATCGGTGGAATTTTGGGCGGAGTCTTTACCGCAACCGAAGCGGCAGCAATCGCAGTGGTTTACTCTTTTGTGCTGTCGGTTCTGATCTATCGTGAGATTAAAGTTACTGAACTGCCGTCGATCCTGTTGGAGGCAGGTATCACAACTGCTGTGGTGATGCTGTTGATCGGTGCAAGTTCAGGAATGAGTTGGATCATGACAATGGCCAACATCCCTCAATCGGTAAGTGCCACTCTGTTAGGCATGTCTGACAATCCACTGATAATCCTGTTGATGATCAATCTACTGCTGATATTAGTGGGTACGTTCATGGACATGACTCCAGCGGTTCTAATTTTTACGCCAATTTTCCTTCCAGTGGTTTCAGAACTAGGAATGCACCCTGTTCACTTTGGAATCATGATGATCGCCAATCTCTGCATTGGTTTGTGCACGCCGC
>CAYTPS010000011.1:0-11925 GCA_964439245.1 uncultured Pirellulaceae bacterium
AGCTTTTTGATTTTCTCTAACAGCGGATGGTCTTGAACTCCGAATAACGTCATTTGTATCCCGCCTCCACCGCCATCGGCCGTTTCGGATCGCATCACTTGCCGGTTTTCGTCCACCTCGTTTTTGCCCTCGAGTCGCTCCAAAATCGCTTCAGCGCGGCGATTGACCCAGTCGGGAACGCCCGCAAGGCGAGCCACGTGGATTCCGTAACTTTTATCTGCGGAGCCTCGAACGATCTTGTGCAAGAAGACAATCTTTTCCTCCCACTCACGTACTGCAACATTGAAATTAGTGACGCCTTTGAGGTCGTCCTCAAGCGAAGTAAGTTCATGATAATGGGTCGCAAACAATGTACGGCAACCAATTTGGTCATGGAGGAATTCCACAATTGCCCACGCCAGAGAAACACCGTCGTAAGTGCTGGTTCCACGACCGATTTCATCCAGAATCACCAAAGACCGGTTTGACGCCGTATTGAGAATACGGGCTGTCTCGGTCATCTCGACCATAAACGTGCTTTGCCCTTTGGAAAGTTCATCGCTGGCACCAACACGCGCAAAGATCTTGTCGACGATTCCAATGGTGGCTTGTTTTGCTGGAACGAAGCTACCAACCTGAGCCAGCAACGTGATTAAGGCGACTTGCCGGATGTAGGTACTCTTACCCGCCATGTTGGGGCCAGTGATCAGGTGCAAATAGCCAAGTTCTTCATCGATCGACGTATCATTGGGTACAAAAGCGCCTAGTGGCTGCACAACATCCAGGACTGGGTGCCTGCCCTCGACAATATGCAAGCGGCTGTCAGTGACCATTTCCGGTCGGCAGTAGTTTTGCTCAATCGCAAGACGGGCTAGTCCATTGAGTGCGTCGAGGGTTGCGATAATATTGGCGTTGGATTTAAGTCGAGCCGTGTAGGAGCGACTTAGCTCTCGAAGTTCTGCGAACAATTCAAGCTCGCGGTTTTCTGCTTCCGAATCAGCCGAGAGAACTTTCTCCTCATAGTCTTTCAGTTCGGGAGTGATAAAACGCTCGGCGTTCTTCAGCGTTTGTTTTCGGATGAAGTCTTCAGGGACTTTGTCGCGATGGGCGTGCGTGCATTCAAGGTAGTAGCCGAAAACTTTGTTGAAGCCAACCTTTAGGCTGGGAATCCCCGTCTGCTCGCAGATTCTTTGTTGGTATTCGGCGATCCATTGCTTGCCGCCGGCAGCAAGCGTGCGAAGAGAATCAAGTTTTTCGTCGTAGCCCTCATTGATGAAGTCTCCGTCCCGAAGTTTCGCCGGGCAAGGATCAACGATCGCCGCTTCGAGTGTTGCCCGAAGATCAGCGCAGACGTCCAGTTCGCCCTCGAGTCGAGTCAAAATGGCACTTTTGCGTCCGGCCAATTTTGCTTTGATCGACGGAATGCAGGCGAGAGTTTTCGCCACACACGAAAGGTCGCGTGGGCTCGGGCGACCGGTGCCGACACGCGCGACGAGACGCTCCAAATCGAAGATTGATTTAAAGGTTGCTGTTAGTGCTGATCGCAGCGGTTCGCTATTTGCCAGCTCTTCAACTCCATCGTGGCGAGCGTCAATCTTGCCTTTGTCGGCTAGAGGGCTGGCGAACCAATCGTTCAATAAGCGGCTTCCCATCGGTGTCTGGCATCGATCGATCACACCCAATAGAGAACCTGTTCTTACGCCACCACGAATAGTGCGGTTGACTTCTAGAGAGCGCCAGGTCGCGGAATCAATTTCGACAAACTTTGATTGAACAAAGGCACCGATGGCATTGAAATGCAGTAGCGATTCTTTCTGAGTCTCTTTCAGGTAGGCGATGATAGCGCCGGCGGCAGAAGTGGCCCACCGCCCGAACTGATCAATGCCAAAGCCCTCCAAAGAGGCCACGCCCAACTGTGTTTTAAGTCCATCTTCAGCGGCCGGAAATTGAAAACTCCATTTCGGACGGTCGGTGATCATCGCAGAATCTGCCAAAGTGTCTGCGATGTGACGAAATTTATCTGGGACAAGAATTTCGGAGGCACCGATTCGGTCAACCAGATCGATCGCCTGTTCGGCGGGAACCGCTGTAGTGAAAAAACGCCCCGTCGATACATCCGCCCATGCGATGCCGACTTCGGTTGAGTTTTTCTTTTCGAGGAACTCGGAGGGGCACATCGCCGCAAGAAAATTACTCTCGGCGGGCTCCAATAGCGCCTGATCGATTACTGTTCCTGGTGTAACAACGTGGGTGATCTCACGTTTGACTAAACCTTTGGCCGTTTTGGGGTCTTCGACTTGTTCGCAAACAGCGACTCTATGCCCCAATTTGATTAGCTTCGCGATGTAACTATCAAGCTGATGGTGAGGGAATCCCGCCATCGGAATTGAGTTGGCCTTGTCGCGGCTGGTGAGCGTCAAGCCAAGTATTCCAGCAGCTACTTCTGCATCATCGAGGAACAGTTCATAGAAGTCGCCCATTCGAAAGAACAGCAGGGCATCACCGCAGGCCTCCTTGGCCTTCTGGTATTGTTTCATCATTGGCGTTGTCATGCCGCAAATGTAGCAATCCTTAGTGACTTATTCGAGTGTTGAAATGCTGAAAATTGACCTATGAGAAGGGAATTGCCCAAAAATTCGCAGCAGGGCGCCTTGTTCCCTTAAACCGTACAGGTTGTTGTCTAGAGGCAGTTGGCAGATGTCCGCAACGGCGTCAAAGTCCACCAAGCTTAACTGACCGATGGAACAGATAATACGCTCATTTGTGGCCATTTGTTTTGTCGAGAAACCGACTGACGGTATGTTAACAAGGGAATGTTTTCAGCGTTTTTCATTGAGTAAAAACAGAAAAGTGTTATAGTGGTGAACGGTGGTCGCGTAGTACACGTAACGACTGGGCAGACTTTTTGACGTACTTTTCTGCAGGAACACTGCCATCTCCAATGGCGTATCCACCTTGAAGAACACCGCTGCACTCTGGAGGAATATTCGTGGACCCCTATTCGAACCCTAGCATGGGCAATCCCAACATGGGACAACAGCCTGCGCCTTTTATGATGACAGCTCCTCCGGATATGGAGGATGAGTCTGGCTTTGATTTTTGGGGGGTGCTCAACCGCCGAAAGTGGTTGGTGTTTCTCGGCCTCGTTTGTGGAATGGGCTTGGGGACGCTTTTCTACGCCAAAAGCGAGGTGGTTTATGAGAGCACCGCCAACGTTAAAATTGAACCCAAAAAGCGTTTTGTGCCCGTCAGTTCTGGTAACGGGAACAATCCCCTTTTTCCTGAATACGAAGAGGGCGTTCGTCATGACCGATTCATGGCGCAAGAAAACATCATCAACAAGATGTTTGACGACCGACCGCGTCTTGAGGGATTGAGTTCTTTCGATGACTATCCCTCTCGTGATGACAAAATCCAGTACATCCAAGAGAACCTTACTATTGGCCAGGACAGGGAAGAACCAACCTTGTACCAGGTCACCTATCGCAATTCCCACAAAGAAGATTCACCAGCAATCCTGAATGCGCTGATTGAAACCTACAAGCGAAATTTGGTTGATCAGTATTCGGTTCAGAAAAGTGAGATCGTCGACAATCTGCGGAAGTTCGATGAAGAATACACCAAGCGCTACGACAAGGAGTTCACTGAGTACAAACGCCTGTGGCAACTAAAAAATGGTCAGGCCTTGATGGTTGGACGTGACCTTTCACAGTCTCAAGTGCTCCTGAATGAGGCGACAAAGAAGTTAAGTGAAACTCAGGAAAAGCTGAAGCGAGCGACGTTGGACCGCGAGAGGATTTTGGCTGCAATCGAGAACGGTGCAGGTGGAATTCATCAGTTGGTTTGGCAGTTTCGCATGGAAGATAAGATGCCGCGCGAGCATCATGTCAGAGACAGCGGGGCTCGAATCATAGAGCAATTGCAACTGCGTATTGGCACCGCCGAAGACGCCTATCGTGTACGCAAAGCGCGTTTGGGGGATGGACATCCAACTGTAGAGGAAGCTAGGGATCAGCTTGCGAGACTGAGAGCGGACCTGGAACTTCAACTCAGTGGTTCTGGGGAAGACTTTGACGACCGATATCAGCGCCCTCTCACCGATGCGGAAGCACTTGACAGCTACAGGAAATTGGTGGACACGAACATTAACTCTCTTGAGCAGGATTTTCGTGCTTTGCTGAATCAGCAAAATCTTCATGCTCATAGTACAAAAGAGCTTCAAAAGCTAAATCAAGAAATTTTGATTCAGCAGGACAAGGTTGAAACGCTTAAGGAAATGTTGAAGCAGATTACGCAGCGTTTCGCCGAAATCACTCCCGTTAGCGAAGACGAATCCAATGACGATGGCTACCGCGTTCAGTTGACTCAGGTTGCTGGCGAGGGTGAAAAAGTCTGGCCAATCTTGCCATTGATTTTGGGCGTTGGAGGGCTTTTGGGTTCAATGGCCGGTTTTGGTTTGGGCTGTTTAGTAGAGTTGGCGGACAAGACCTTCCACAACCCCGACGAGATCATGCGGCACCTGAACATTCCGCTCATCGGGCACATTCCTGTGATCACCCAAGGCAAACGATACTTGGTGGAGGGATCGACGATCGAGCCAACCATTTGTACATATCACCGGCCTAAGTCGCAGACTTCAGAAGCGTTTCGTGCTGTTCGAACTGCTCTCTACTTCAACACGCAAGGTAAGCAGCATTCGGTGATTCAGGTTACTAGCCCGACTCCGGGTGATGGTAAGTCTACACTCGCGTCTAACCTTGCCGTTTCGATCGCTCAATCGGGCAAGCGAGTTCTGCTAGTTGACGCTGATATGCGACGTCCTCGACAGCACTCTGTGTTCGGTATCGAAGCGACTGAAGGATTTGCAACTATCCTTAGCGGTCGTTCAGCTTGGCGGGATTGTGTTTACGAGTGTGAGGAGATCGAAGGCCTGACACTTATGCCGTGCGGTAAAAAGCCTCAGAACCCCGCGGAACTTTGTTCTTCACCACAGGTCAAGGATTTGATTGGAGAACTACGAGAAGAATTTGACTTTGTCATCATTGACACCCCGCCACTCTTGGCGGTGACCGACGCTGGCCCAATCTCAGCTCGAGTAGACGGAGTTATCCTGACACTCCGCATCAAGAAAAATGTTCGCATTAGCGCTGAACGTGCGGCAGAAATGCTTAACAACATTGGAGCCAATTGTATTGGCTTGGTGGTCAACGGAGTCGGAGCTCAATCCGGCTATGGAAGTCAGTACACTTACGGAGCATACCGTGCCGGATATTCTTACAACGGGTATGGCTACGGCTACGGTTATGGCTATGGTTACGGCGTAGGGAAGTACTACGAAGAAGACAAGAAAGGCCGAAAGGTTGCCCCACGAGCGATCGAAGCGGAGACTACCCAGGAAATCTAATTCTCCTAGCTTTCTGCTGACTTTCGAAACAAATCACACCTGCCACCTGTTGCTTTGCTACCGGTAGCAGGTGTTTTTTTGAGCTTATCGCAAAGCTCAAAGACGTTGCATGAGCGGTTACGCAAGGCTTCCAAGGCCATTGATGAATCGCAGCCAACGAACCCAACTTACAAATGTGCTAGCGGGATTGCACTTTTGGCGTCTAGGAGATTTCTGTACCGTCTCCGAAGTCTAGATCTACTTCGGGGTAAGTCCTTTGAAAACGAGCCAATTTCTGTCGAATCCTCCGCCGTCATACCCTCCCAAGGCTGCGGGTTTATTTCAGCGAACTCTACGTTTGCTTGGGTGTTTTCTGATGGCTGGTTTGATCTATCAACTATCGGGTTGCGCCGAGGGCCCTTTTTGGAGGGCCGGTCAATATAATCCTTGGGTTAGAAGTCAGTGGGCTGAGGAAGAGAAGATTGCCGACACGTTATTTACGCGGAAACGTAGGATGGAGAACGTGGTGGCTCAGGCGAAAAACGCCTCGATCGATGTACAGGAGGAAGCCGCTATGGCGCTTTCAGATATCATCTTTCGCGACAAAGTTCTTTTGATGCGGCTGCATGCCGTTAAATTGTTGGGGCAATTGACATGTCCAACTTCTGTCGAAACCCTTGCAAAAGCATCGAAAGATAACGATAAAGACATTCGTCTCGCTGCGGTTGCGGCGTGGAAGATGGTGTCTCCTGACTCTGCGGTTCCTCAATTGCAGGAGATCATTGGTAGCGATACTGACATCGACGTGCGACTGGCGGCAACGGAAGCACTTGGAAATTTTCCAGGACGGTCGTCGGTTCAGGCACTCGCACTTTCTCTCAACGATCGCGACCCAGCACTGCAAGTGCGCGCTGCGGAGTCGCTCCAGCGCGTTACGGGAGAGCCCTTGGGGAGGAACATTGTTGCGTGGCAGGAATATGTTGGCAGTAACTCAATCGCTGGACCTGAGAGCGTGATTGGCCAAGGATCCGCCAGCAGGACAGCGCAGCAGGCGCCGCAGACATCGGGTGATTTTCGTTAGCCGAGGCTAGTTGAAAGAAAAGGCAATCGCCCTTAAATTATTATGGATTAGCTTCCCCGCACAGGTTTTGGTGACTGGGGATTTTCTAAAACTCTCTGCCATGGTCCTGTACATCGATGTCAACACTGAAGAGCCAAAAGCCATTTTTTGCTCACGTTGATGCCGCCGTTAAGCTCGCCAAAGCCATCGAAGCAGACGCAATTCTGGTGCTGCTTGAGAAAAGTGTCTCTTGGAAGAGACTTCACAAAAAGGCTTCTGCAATCGGGCCCGTGATCGTGGCGACGGCCTCGGAGAAGATCATCGAATCTGGCGAGGATACGGGAATCTCATTTATTCAGGTCGAGATGCCAGAGATTTCTGCCCAAAACCAGCTAACTCAAGCGGTGCTTGACGCGGTAACGGGAGATCTTATCAAGAGTGGCTCAACTGTGGTGACGGTTTACAGTGGTTTTGACACCGAAGAGATAGACACGATCAGTGTATTGCGGCTGACCGAACGGCTGGGAAGATTGACGGCGCGTGATTTGCGCAAGCTCGAAACTAAAGTTCCGTTGGATACGTTGAAGCTAGTTGTGGACACGGCGGTTGCGATTGGGCGCGAGGGGCGTGAAGGCAATCCGGTCGGTACGATGTTTGTCGTTGGTGATCATACCAAAGTGCTTAAAGAGAGTCGCTCCGGCGGGTTCGATTTCGTCAAAGGATACACGCGTAAAGAACGAAATATTTTCGACCGAAGAACGCGCGAGGGAATCAAAGAAATCGCTCAACTAGATGGCATGTTCGTTATCTCCGCCGATGGAACAGTCGAGGGCACGGGCCGCATTGTTGATACTTCGCCGGTCGAAATTACCATGACCAAGGGGCTTGGCTCGCGGCACTTCGCCGGTGCGGCCATCAGCAAGAACACCGCCGCGATTGCCGTTGTTGTCAGCCAGTCTTCAGGTACGGTTCGGATTTTTCAAAACGGCGAAGTCGTGCTGCGTATCGAACCTATGCAGCGTGCGATGAAATGGAAGAGCCTTGGTGAAACGGTTTAGGAAGTAGATCTTGGATCACTTCATTAGATAAACGCGTGGGCCTTTGGCGTCGACCAGAAGCATGCCGACAAGCGTACTGTCTGATGCCATGAGAACGGGGCATCCATGCCAGACGGCTCTATCGCCCGAGAAATTATTCAGTCTCCAGAGCTCGACGTCATTTTCTTGCACCAAAGCAATTTCCGCCGCCGCAATCGGCAAATGAAGATACGTCTGGTTTTCCGCAGACTTTCGCAGGACGATAGCTTGTTCTGGAAGCGAGGTCGCTGAAACACTATCGGTTGAAATTAAGTTCTCCACATCACTTTCAAGTGCCAACGTGACGGCGGGTGATTCGGTAGGTGCATTGCTGAAATCCAATGGAATGCGGTTTCCGTCTGACGCGATTACGTGAATGGAAAAAGAATTTGCTACCGCATCGTTTTGAAGCTGAAGGATATCGGTAGGGATCACTACACCACGTTGTCCTTCGGCATTGAGAATTCCGATGCCGGAAAAGCGTTGGGTCTTTTCCCAATTACGAAATAGAACTTTTTCTTCCCAGCTGGCTTCAAGGTTGACGCAGCCGCGTAAATCGGCGGTGGTGGTTCGGAATTTGTCGGCCCTTGCCTGCCAGTCCTCTTCGACAGATTTTGCCAAGGGAAAGACGTGACCGGGCGCAACGGGTTTCCCATTTCCGACGACCAGCATGGAGACACCGCCTCGCGCGAGGGTATCCAGGGATTCGGTCTCCAACTTGAGCCCCTCTCTAAGGCTGAAGTCTACATCGACGCCACCGGTTGCCCAAAAACGGCTTTCGGTCGTCACAAGTGGGCGGTAGGCCTCATCAATTTTCCCGCGCACTTCGACATGTCTCGAGTCTGGCGACAACTCGACAGCTAAAATTTGTCCGATGTCGACACCGCGATAGTGAATGGCTGAACCACGTCTGACACTGTATCGCGCATCGGCTTGAAGTAAGATCTCAATGCCGTTGGAAGAAGTGCTGTCTGCAGGCGGTTGCGCTAGACCCTCAAACCTTGTGACGGCCTTGGCATCCACCGTCCCCGGAATCACCTCGATGTATTTGTGCCCAACGGCCGTGTCGAGACCTGATACACCTGAAATGCTAAGTTGCGGGCGAACGATCCAGAATCTGGAGCCCTCTACAGCTAGTTGTTTTGCCGAGGGCAGCAAGTTGACATGTACGTCGACGCTGTCCATCGTCGGCGGTAGTTGCACGGACTCTACCACGCCAACATCGATTCCTCGATAGCGTACCGCGTCTTCCGCCTTCAGCCCATGGCCCTCGGGAAAAGAGATGGTGACGTGGGTTCCTTGGGGGGGCAGCGACCAAGCCACAAGTCCGATTGCAAACAAAAGGCAAGCGATAGCTAGCCACCAAAGCCGGGTCAGCCCTATTGCCGTAGCGGGTTTGCTCACGATTCGTGCTTCAGGAAATTGGGCTTCATTTACGGACGATTTTGAGTCACTCAACGACTACTCCTCCCAGATCGCATGTGGATCAAACGAAAGCGATGCCAACATGCTCATCGCGACACAAAAAGTAAACGCAAAAATGGCCGGGCCAAAACTGAACTCAACCATGTCACCAAGTTTCACTAGCATCACCAAAAATGCCAACAGCATTACATCCATCATGCTCCACTTGCCAAGGTGCTCCATCATGCGCAAAGTAAATGCCTTGTGTTTGCGGTGGAAAATCTCCAGCAAACTCAGCTCCAATAACAGCGCGATTTTCAACAGTGGGAACACGATAGAGAACAGCATGACGATGGTTCCGACGAAGTAGCTGCCATGTCGAAACAGCTCTATCGTTCCACCGAGTATGCTGGATTGATGTGACAGGCCCAACTGCTCGATTCGTAAAATCGGTAGCAAAATTGCGGGCCAGAAGAGGAAGAAGGCACCGGCTGCAGCGGCGGCTGTACGACTGGCTGACTTGAGTCGGCTGCCCGAGTTGCTGAGCTTGCTGGAGCACCGGCAGCACACTGCAAGTTTTTGATTGTCCACCGGAGGGACACGCTGAATCAATCCGCAGCAATGACAAGCTTTCAAGGAATTGCTCATGATGGATAGAACGGCCGGCAAGTAACTTGGAAACGCAATCGCTTCGGTGAAATTCTGGCAAATAGTCCAGCGTTGGCTTGAATGTGATTTCTACCTCGCTCACAATATAAATGTTTCATCAACAACGTGTTAGGCGACTGGAAAGTAAAACAGCTCTTTTCACATCGGCAGATAAAAATAAAGGTAGGGAGCAGTAGCGATGTTTGAAACATATCGGCCGACCGGTAAATTTGGCCCTGCGACGATTCCACTGTGGTTGGTTGCCCTAGTCGTAGCGGTGCCACTTGCGATTATCTACGCGATTCTGCTGAACGTAATTCCACTGATTTATGTTTCTGTCCTGCTGACATTGGTCTACGGTTGGTTGTTGGGATTGATTGCTTACTATGTCTGTAAGTGGGGGCATGTGAGGAACTCAATGATCGCTTGGCTAATAGGTTTGTCGTTACCTGTCGCGTTTCTCGCGGCCAAATATCTCTTTCAATGGCAAGTATGGGCGATCGACGCTCCGAATTTGGGCTTTTTAGATCACTTGCAAGAGCGCGTTGATGTCGGCTGGGAGATCAATCGACGTGGTCGTGCGAATCAAATCAATGGCTTCATCGTGTATGTCGTTTGGTTGATTGAGGCCGGAATCATTTTCTTCAGAAGTCCATTTCGCGCTGCCTCTCAGTCTCGAGAGCCGTACAGCGATCCTCTCAAGCAATGGGCGTCAGAAAATGAACAAGTCATGGTTTTGCCAATTTCCGACGACGAGATGATTGACAAGATTCAAGCTGCGACAACGGTGGATCAGTTGCTGGAGATACCGATTCCAAAGTCAGACGAGGCCACCAAGTTCGCCGTTTACAACGTCAACAGCATCCCCGGTCAGGAAATGGAAGACGCATATCTTTCGGTCTTCTTGATGGATCTTGTTGTGGGTTCCAACGGAGAAGTCGAACAGAAACTTTCACCATTGGTTCAGAACGCAATTCTCACGTCCGCTCAACGCCATCAGTTGGCAGAAAATGCAGACTTACTGAAAGAGGCGATGGATGATTACCGCCGCGCGGTCGAGAAAGATTTTGCTGCCGAAACTGCGGACAGTTTGGGTGAAGAAGCTGAAGCCGAAGACGTTTAAAATGAACTGCCGTTTCCTTGAAATTTGAAGATAGAAAAAATCTTTGGTTGCCGTACAACCAAATGAAGGTGTCGGGCTGCCCGATCGAGGTTGTCAGTACCGACAGCGTTCGGTTGAAACTGGCAAATGGATCGGTGTTGATTGATGGGATTGCTTCTTGGTGGACGGCCTGCCACGGCTATAACCATCCTCTTATCATCGATGCGATTGTGCAGCAGGTGCAATCGATGCCACATGTGATGTTGGGCGGGATCGTGCATCAACAGGCCCTTCGGCTTTCGCGACGGCTTGCTCGATTAACACTCGGTGATGATGCGATGTGCTTTTTTTCCGAGAGTGGTTCTGTAGCGGTCGAAGTGGCGCTCAAGATCGCAGTACAATACTGGATCAATCAAGGCGAAGTGACTCGGAAACGATTCGCTTGCTTCCAAGGTGCTTATCATGGTGACACTACCGGCGCGATGAGCGTTTGTGATGCCGAAGACAGCATGCACTCCCATTTCAAGGGGTATCTAATCGAGCAATTTCAGGCGGCTGTTCCAGAAACCGATCCGCAGCGCGTGGCTTTTTCTGTGTGGCTTGAACAGCATCAGCATGAATTGGCCGGCGTCATTATTGAACCGTTGGTGCAGATGGCCGCCGGGATGCGGATGCATTCTGCCGACGCTATCTCTTTCATCGCCAGGGAATGTGAAAAATGGGGACTGTTGCTGATCGCGGACGAGGTCGCGACCGGATTCGGACGTACCGGTACGTTGTTTGCACATCAACAAGCGGCGATCAAGCCTGACATCTTGTGTGTTGGCAAGGCACTTACAGGAGGGACCCTTCCATTGGCAGGGACGGTTGTCAGTCCGAAAGTATATGAGCCATTTCACTCAGAATGCACTGAGCACGCTTTGATGCACGGGCCCACGTTTATGGGCAACCCTACGGCATGCGCAGCGGCCAATGCATCGCTGGACTTATTCGAGCAAAATGCCGAAGAGAACCGCCTGCAACAGGTTGGCCAAATCGAAAAGATTCTCCAGAGTGAACTCCGACCGTTACTTGAACGCTCGCGCGTCCTCGATGTGCGGATCACCGGAGCCGTTGGAGCGGTGCAGCTTGACGAGATGATTGATGTCGACGAAGCGATGGTGTTTTTCCGCGAGCGGGGGACATTTGTGCGTCCTTTACGCGATGTCGTCTACCTGGCTCCCAGCTTTACGATCCAAGACCATGATTTGCACTTGCTTTGTAAGGCCGTCTG
>CAYTPS010000011.1:11935-14083 GCA_964439245.1 uncultured Pirellulaceae bacterium
GTCTGCGATTTCGTTAGCCGATGAGAGCGTGTCACTACGAATTAGCAAAAGCCGATTGAATTGCATCAGGAATCGGTTTGAGCTGGCCCGTTTGAAAATCGACGAAAGCCCAATTCGTTTCCGCGTCAGCCAATCTTCGTTGGTCCGAAGATCGAATGATCTGGTACTTTCGAATCGACGAAACTTTCGTGAATTCCTTGATCCACGTTCTGACAGTAACGTGCTCACCCAACAAGGCCGATAAGCGGTATTTGATGTTGTGCGAACGGACGATAAAGCCGGCTCCAATATCGCGAAACTGATCTGAACTCCATCCGACCGATCGACTATGTGCGTGGGCCGCCCGCAGCGTCCAGCGCAGATACTCAAGATTGTTGACGTGGTTCATCGCATCGATGTCTGATGCGACAACTTCATAGTGGTAGTCAAAGACTGGGCTGTACCGTTGTGGGGCGTTCATCGAGTGACTACTTAATGTCTTGATGATTTTCGTCAGTATCTACGCCGGCCGCTTCATCATCGTACAGTTCGTCATCGTCGCCGTCTGCAGCTTCTGCGGCGTCCAAGCGATCCTGTTTATCAACCGCCACCACTTTGCCTTGGTAGCTGAGCATTTCCTCAATGCGGGCCAGTTTGCTTTTGATAAACGGAAACCAGATCGTTGGATAAAGCCCAATCACGCGATCCATCTTAAAGATCGGCTTGTTCATTCTTGTCTTCAGCGACAGCGAACCGACGCCGCACAGGAAAAGCTCAAGATAATCCAGTGGCTCATTCTCTGTCTTCAACCCGATTAACTCAAATCGTTCGCCTTTGCCGCCAACACGGTTAACCGTGAGCCCTGATTCGTCGATCTTGACTTTCAGGTGAGTTCTACTCCAGATAAAGTTTCCAAACCAGATAACGCCAAACACCAAAGCCATGACTACCCATGCGCCAGTGTTTACCTCTGGCGCTAGTTGACCTAAACGGGCAGCGGCCCATGAAAATGGGCTGATGATATTCGCCAATTCGAGAACAACTGGGATACCCACAAATGTTCCAATCAAGCCCACCAGCATGACGAATTTACTTTTCGGCAGATTGAACCGAAACGCGACGTACCAAAAGATCATGATCGATAGACCGATCCAGAACATCATGTGCGGGTCAAACCACTGGAAGTACGAAAAAAGTGCCATCAACAAAAACAGGAGTGCCGGATAGCCAGCCAAGATTCCAGGCAAATGATCGTAAAGCACGATGGGCTTGAGTTTCTGGGGCGATTCAGCCATGAATAGTTATCCCTTTCTCTATTTCGAAAGTTCCAGTGATACGGTCAGCCAGCCGCCGCATATCTAAAGAGCATTCGCTGGTCGAGCAAAAATATTGTCTAAATATTTGTTTACCTTGGCTGCTCACGTTTTGTCAATTTCCAAGCCGGCAGCCAATACTGACCGCCGCGTTTGGCGCTGAAATCAACCAGCATACGTTGTTCCATATCCGCGAGATGCCCAGCGCCGTAGAAGATCCCGATACTGGTTTTGCCCGCTTCGATTTCTCGCCTAAGAATTTCCATGCATTTGGCGTTTCGATGGTCGATAATCGTCGATCCGTTCTTCCCTTCGAAGATAATCATCCCCGACTCCATGTCGTGAATTTGCTTGGCCATAGCCCGGCGAATTCGCATCGTTTTGTTTCGAGAAAACATTGCCATCATCATGCTGATCGACTGGTCACCTTTGCCAGAAGCTTGCATTGCTAGACCCTGACCGATCGCGCGCAATGCGTACCCGCCGATGCTCTCTTCGTTCTTTTCCATACTTTCGGCGAATTCTTCAGGGCTCATATCCGCATGGACAAAATTGGCTTTTGTATAATCGATATGGTCCAGCTGAAATTGCAATCCGGTGGCGACCTGCATACCCTTTTGCATCGCTGCGATCGGGTTGATGATCCCGCCCTCAGCATCTTTATCTCTTCCGCCTTTAGGAATGACCGTTCCTTCAGGTGCCACTAGTTCATACAACAGCGAATCGTATTTTTCAAATCTCTCGTTAAGTTTTTGGTAGTACTCTTTTTCACCAATGTGGACAGCGCCGATCAAGTCGACGATCACTTTTTCACCACCGCTATTTCGTGTCTCGTAACGTGTTACCGAGGTGTCAA
>CAYTPS010000011.1:14093-31321 GCA_964439245.1 uncultured Pirellulaceae bacterium
AAGCGAAACTGGACGTCCTTTACGGTCTTCGCGAATTCGCATGAAGTGAGGAGCGCCGTCACGTTTCCACGATTCTTCATTTGGTTTTTCAGTTTCTGCCGTCTCTTCGTTCGTATTCGAAACAACCGGAGCCGGAGCAGCAGCCTTTGGCGGAGAGGTTTCTGGGGCAGCAGAATCCTGAGCCAGCAGCGATGCGTTTGAAGAAAGTACGAGTAGACATGTCAGCGCGAGCCAACCCATCGACCGGGAGAGTTTGTTTTTGAGCATGAAATCAAATTCGAAAAAAAAGCTGGAAACATCAGCAAAGTTACCTGCCGCGGACGTAGCAAACTACCATCGACTGGTGAAAGTAACATTATAGCTTTTTCTTGAGATGAGGACGAGTATTTCTCGTCCGGTGATTGGTCGAGCGAAGAGCCTAGCCCTGATGACTGATATCCTTTGCGCTGCTGAAGGCCTTAGAACCGTCACACATTAGGATGACTGACGAGGGGCGGCGAGCGAGTGCTTTGGAAAATTCTTCACCGAATAGTCTTCGGGCATCACACTTAAAGCCCGCTTGAGCCACATCATAGACTCGGCATTTTTCATCGGGGAATGCATGGTGGATTTGCAGGCGTTGATGTTGACTCTTACCGCTGGCGGTTTGCGAGACAACAAACTCACTACGATGGTCTAGTATCCACCTGGCTTTAGGAAACTCAAGCACGTTGGCAATGCGTGAGCGCGCCTTTACCTTTAGATGGTTGGCTGCCCCACGCGCTTTCCATGTGAAGTTTACCGCCGGCAGTGGACTTGACTTGCTGGTGGGGACTTTCCACTTCATGTCACAGACGCTCGGTGTGAGGTTTAGCTTCCTCTCAAGATGCCATGCGGCGAGGCTTTTTGAAATTCGGCGATGAAAAACGAATTTTCCTTTTAAGGCATTGTCCGTGGATGCTCTAACGTTGGTTGAGAGAACCAAAGAGTTGAAAGCAGGTATAATCGGCAGACCCCAGATCGCCGAACAGCGATAGTGAGTCGCCACAAGGTTGACGTGGTAACCTGCTGATCGAATCGATTCAGGCTCAAGCCCGTCAGGCAATAGGGGAAGTAACTGCCGTGGCTCAATCTGAAAGCTCACAAGAACACTGTGGCTGTAACTCAGCGATAAAGTGCGACTAAGAGAAGATGTTGCAAGATCTGAACTGCTTGGTTTTTGACGAATCAAGTGCCTTTGACTCAATCGCGCCCTTGAACCCGTGGAAGTGGTGTCGGTAGCCATGTTCATCCTCAACTTGTTTAGTTTAGTGTTTCGATTCCTAACATTGAAGAAAAAGTATTGGGAAGGACTGTTGTTGAGGATGTTCTAAGAGAAAGCTGCCGTATCCTTTTGGAAAATGGAACAGGCGAAGGGAAGTGGATTATTCATCTGCGTTTGGTCCTGACTCGTCGTGCTTGTTCAGCCATTGCTCAATCGGCTGACTTCGCGCTTCAGGAGTTCTAAAACAAAAGACAGAAGTGTTATCGAGTATCATCCTACCATTTGCTTCTGACATTCCAAAATCTTTTGGAGCTTTTCCTTGCAAGTTCAAAATTAGTTGAAAGGCAATATCGCCGATTGTCACATCAACTGCCCCAATAGTTTCTGCTTGTGGCAATCTTACGAGCACTTCGTTGGACAAAACAAAGGGTTTCAAATGGCTAATGGCGTCGTGCGCACCGGAATCACCCTCCGACAAAGATTGTTCGTCTTCAGCGGTCGGGGAAGATACTCTGAATAATGCTTCGAGTGCTGCTTGTTTGTGCGGATACTCCGGTTGGGCAATTACCTGGGAGAGGTAGTCGGCAAACGACCTAAGTCGATACGCGCTAATGATTTTTAGTTTGGCGATGGTCAGCGGCGTAGACTGGAGTTCAAATCTCAACCAAGCGTTAAGCAACTCAAGAAATGCTTGTTCGTGTTTGCTTTGTTGGACTGTAATCGGTGACAGCGAAAGAAAGTTCGATTCAAAAGCGCTGGCGGTTAGCTCTTCCAAGACGCCGTTGCCGCTTAGACTGCTGGAGAGGTTGCCTCCTGCGGCGAGCGGCCGCATCGACCTACGGTACATTTCCGCTGCGTAAGCGGTGAGCGAGGTAGTAACCGATTGATCGTTGAAGGAACCGGTTTTCCCTGCTTCGAAAGCGTTACCTGAAGGGACAGTAGCGAGATCAATGCTCGCTAATAGCTTTTCAGACTGCGGATTGCTGTAGATTTCGGCCAAAAGTGATCGAGCCTCTCGGGAAGTGCCAGCCAGACGAGAGAAAGTACGCCAATGCTCAAATCCACAATCGTCATTGGATGCTGGAGGCAGAAGAAGAAAACGATTCGTCCGTTCTTTTAAGTCTGTTTCGAGTAGTTTCTTTAAAATGTCGCTGGCGCGATGGCGCACTTCGTGGTCAACATAGGCCTGTGCCTTCTTGAGATGAGGTATAGCATCGGCGCCAATGCCCAGAAGAGTTTCGCTAGACCGTTGTCTTACGAGAAAATCATTATCGCCGAGCGCCTCAATCGTGCTCTTAATCTCGTCTATTGAATAAGCGGTCGATGTCTGGTCAGGCCGCCGCGATTGCGCGAATAGGAAACTTGCCTGGGCTAAAAAGAGGAAAACGCACACCGACCAAAATGTAATTGAGACGCTGCCGTAATGCCGCGGAGTCGCGGATATAACGTTTTGGCCAGAAGCCGCGAGTTTGTCTGCACCAGATTCGCTCAATCGGTATCTGTTCCAATTCACTTCGTATGTCAAAAGGTTGACTCCATCACAGCGCACATTCCGGCCGCTTTCAATTATTCCCTGCTTACACATAATAGCTTAGCAGTTTCAAGATTCCGATTCACTGGTAGGCCACATGAAAACTTGGACCATTTTGTTCGACATCGACGGAACGTTAACGACTTCCTCCGGCGCCGGAGCGGGGGCCATGGCAACCACCGTAGACCAATTGTTTGGTTTCACCGAGTTTCCCGAAATATCGATGCACGGACGCACCGACAAGAGTATTCTTCACGAGTTGTTTGCTGCAATCGACGTGGCACATGACGGCACCTTCGAAGAATTCAATCAGCAATACCTGCTGAATCTGCCTCAGTCCCTTGAAGATCGTAACGCAAGACTTCTCCCTGGGGTTAAAGACCTTTTGGGGGAATTGGCTGGCCTTGAGCATATTGAATTAGGGCTGCTGACCGGTAATTTGAAACAGGCAGCTGAAATCAAGCTTCGGCACGTTGGGATCGACCATTTTTTCTCGTTCGGTGGATATGGTGATCTGCATGCTGACCGAAATGATGTGGCTGTGGAGGCTGTAGAAAATGCTCGAGGGACGATCGGCGATCGGTTTAGTCCAGAGCATGTATGGGTAATTGGAGATACAGCAAACGATATCCGGTGTGCTCGTCATGTTGGGGCGAAGGTAATAGCGGTTGAAACTGGTGGTGTAAGTGCCAACTCGCTTGCTGAGGCGTCCCCCGACCTACAACTATCTGACCTGACGGACGCAAGACAATGGTTGAATCAACTGAAGCTCTGAGGCTGATTCCCAAGTGTCGATTGTGTGTACCCTCACAAACCGGACGAATATACGAAAAAAAGCGACCTTTTCGAGTCTCCGCAACACGGTAGTGGCGAGAGATCATTTCCCGTTAGATAGGTAATCCAGCTTACTTTGCAACCAACAACAGATCAGTCTTTCTCTGGCTGTAAAATTTATAACGGCAAAGAGTAAGCCGCTATGCCTTGATAGCGTTGCCAGGGGTGTGGCTTGGGATTCTTGCCGTCGAAATTCTAGATACAAACACTTGTTTTGCGGCCCAGTAGCCGCTGGGGGCTTCTCTTCCTTAAACCCCCTAATGCCTGCCGTTAAAGTCGTCAAAACTGACATGAGAGTCTTGAAAATCCTTTTTTCTGTGAATAGACTGAGCCCGAAGTTTGACTTTAGCTAACTTTTGATTTCTCTAGATGAGATTGTTAGCGTCAGTCTTCGAGCCCCACCTCACCAAGACTTTTCAAATTTAGAGCGTTAGCGAGCAGACATGTTTTGCAAGTTTGCGAGCCTAGAGGCTTTGCAAGCTTGCGCTTTATTAATGCACAACAGGAGTTGGCGACAATGAGTGCAAACGCACAGCTTACGCTTACACAAATTCTCAGCGCGATTTTTCGCCATAAATTCAAGTCCATGCTTGTATTTCTTTTGGTGATGTTGATGGTGCTGGCACTATTTGTGATCTGGCCCCGCAAGTACGGATCAGAAGGGCGACTTTATGTTCAGCGCGGGGGCAACTCCCGAGGTGTATCTCCAATCGTCACCAACAGTGGCGTTATGGTGCAGGACTCTCACGAAACCGAAATTCGTTCGGTTATGGAAATCGTTAAGAGCCGAGCCGTGGCTGAAAAAGTGGTCGATGAAATTGGTGCCGACGAGATACTTAAATCGCCGCTAGACAACTTCATCCCTGAGATTTCTCTCCCTAGTTTCCTCACCTCGTCTGGAAGCAAAGTTAAGGGAATCTCGAGTGAAGAGTACGATAACCTGAAGCGTCGTGAACGCGCGATTCAAAAGTTGCACAAGAGTCTGGTCGTATTCTCAGAGAAACAGACATCTGTAATTTCTGTTTATGCAAAAGGCACCTCTCCTGAATTGGCAAAACGTCTGGTTCAGAGTGTCTTCGATGAAACGCGACGGATCTACATGAGCGTCCACTCGGTAAAGGGATCAACGGAGTTTTTTGAAGAACAGGTTAAGGAAGCCGAAGGGCGTTTTACCGCAGCACTCAAAGCACAAGAAGCTTTCCGTAACGAGCAAGGCATCATGTCAGTCTTCGCGGCTCGCGGGACTTTGGACACGATTGTATCAGAGTTGGAACAGCAAATCATTGCAGCCGAAGTAGAAGCCGAATCTGCTCGACGGAAGGCCGAGTCACTCAGTAAAGACTTCAAAACGGTCAAACAGAGTGTGGCTGTTCCCACCGAGGGCGTAGAAGATGAGTCTTTCGAAAGGGCCCAAGAGTTGTTGTTCAATGCAGAAGATCAATTGGCCGCTTTGCGGTTGCAGTTGTCCAAAGATCATCCACGTGTCAAACAACAGGAAGAGCGATTGCGTGTGCTCCGTGTCTCCACTGCGAAGCTAAGGGAGACCAGTCGAGTAGAGTCCGAAATGCAGCTGAACCCGACTTATGAGGGTATCAAGCTGGCCTTGTCCGCATCAGAAGCCGAATTAGAAGCGGCAAAAGCTCGCCTCAAAAGTCTCAATGATAAATACGCTCTACAGCGTAAACGTCAAAAGGAGATGAACGCGTTGGAAGTCCGTTCTCAGCAGCTGTCTAACAACGTCAATACTGCTCGCCAAGAATGGGAGCTATTCAAGAACAAAGGTATCGAGGCGATGGCCTCTGGAAAACTCGATGAAAGCCAGCTTTCTTCGGTTGTCGTGATTCAAGCGCCGAACTGGGTGGTCAAACCGATCAGCCCTAAGGCCAGTTTGTTTTTGCCACTGGGAGCTGTTATGGGTGTCATGGCGGGACTAGGGATTGCATTATTCTTCGAGCGCAATCACCTCAGTGCGTCATTGAACGAGGGAGAGGTTGAACAGATTCTTGAAATGCCAGTACTAGTTACTCTTCCTCGAGTCTACTCTAGCAGAAACATGGTGAACTAATGATTGAAAACACAATGAACCGCGATCAACAAGACCGACTTCGCGCAAAACGTATGGGGATTGCCCCTAGTGCCAGCTTGAGACGTCACTTCGTTGCTTTGGCTCGACAAGTTAAGCGGTGGGGGGCTGACAGAACCGATGCCGGAAGGCCTCTTACTGTTGGTGTTACATCGCTGAACGTCGGTGCTGGAAAGAGCACTGTTAGCTACAACCTCAGTGCCGCGCTATGTTCGATTGCTCGGACACGTACGTTACTAGTGGAATCTGATTTCGGTCAGCACTACATTACCCGACGGCTCGGTCAGGCTCGTTCGGCCGGACTCAGCGAACTGTTGCTCAATGTTGCTGAAATGGAAGAAGTTGTCCACGAGACTCCCATCACTGACCTTCAAGTAATGGGTTGTGGACGAAAAAGTGATGAAGAAGCTCTCGAGCTTCCTTTTGATCTTCTCCCCGAACTTTTGTCAGAAAAGATGGTCGAGTACGGATATGCAATTTTTGACTTGCCGGTTTCAAATCATCTGACGGCTTGCCATGCAATTTCTCCCTACCTCGACGGTCTAATTTTGACTATTGAGGCCAACCAAATTGACCATCGTCAGATCGACCGTTTCCGCATGAATGCGGCTACTTTTGGAGTAGAGGTTATTGGTATGGTTATCAACAAATCATAAACACGTATCTCTCTTGCACTTTTAATTTACAACTTGAACTGCCAACCCCGGCAGTAGACAGATCAACAAATGATTATTAGAACTCGACGAAGGAACGAGTCGCTCTTTGGGCGGTTAGTTCATGCCCTTCGACCCGTGCAGGTTGCTGGCTACCCACTTGTGCTGCCTCAGGAACAATTTGAGGCGGAGATCGCGAGGGAAACTGAGCGCTCAAACCGAAGGAACGAATCAAGAGAGTTTGCCTTGATCACGTTCGACTATTCGGATCGTCAAGCCGACGATCGAAAGATCATGCAGTTGGCTCAGGATCTAACTCGGCGTTTGAGAATCTCCGATACGATTGGGTGGTTCAATCTGCACTTGGCCGTTTTGCTGCCAGAGACCTCACATGACGGCGCGATTGGCGTGGCCAATGATTTAGCCAGAATTGCCTCTCATCATGGAATCAATGTAGAGACAACTGTTTCGATTTATCCATGGGATGATTCGTTGACTAAGGTCGCCGAGGAGTTGCGGAAAGAGGTGTCGAGTCTTGAAGGGCGTGATAACGACGACAACGATCTCCACGGAGGCGGCGGTTTTGGAAATAGCGCTAGAGTGCGGAAGGATCATTCGCATGCCGACAGTGGGCCTCACATCAGTTCTCAAGGATCTGAAGATCCATTCGGTGACGAAAACAATGGAAATTTGATGGCGTCGTTGGAACTTTCCGACGGAGGAACAGCAATTGCTGTGGCACCCGTTGTCGCTAAAGCTAAGCCAAAGAGTCACGGTACGGGGCATTCAATCATGTTTCGTTCGGAGAAAACGCCCGTATGGAAGAGAACGATAGACATTGTCGGTTCAGGAGTTGGGATTCTGTTTTTGTCTCCGCTTTTTGTGGGCGCGGCAATCGCGATTAAGGTCAGTGCTCCCGGCCCTGTCTTCTTTCGTCAAATGAGGGAAGGGAAAGACGGAAAGCCATTTGGGATCTTGAAGTTTCGCACGATGGTGATTGATGCCGAAGCTAAACAAGACGAGTTGCGAGATCAAAGTGAGCAAGACGGTCCGGCGTTCAAGTTGAAGGACGATCCGCGTGTTACCAGAGTTGGCAGATATTTGCGGAAGTCCTGCATCGATGAATTGCCGCAGTTATTCAATGTGCTGTTTGGCCAAATGTCACTTGTTGGACCGCGTCCGCTGCCTGTCGGCGAGTCTGAGCAGTGCAACGCATGGCAACGTCAGCGATTATCCGTGTTACCAGGCTGCACTTGTATTTGGCAAGCCCGCGGCGGTCGTGACATTAAGTTTTCTCAATGGATGCGAATGGATCTTGAATACATTCAAAAGCGAAGTTTCTTCTACGACATGAGATTGATTCTTGAGACGGTTTACATCGCCGTCCTACACAAGGGATCGGTCTAAAGAAAATACATGTGGTTTCGACAAACCCGGTCTTGAACTGACGCCCCTCTCCCTCAACCCAAGCATTGCCTCCCCGCTTTTTCGATTTCCAACCTGCCGGACAGTGTGCAAATGCTCTTCTACAAAAATTTAGGATTGAAAGTCTCATTGTCTGAACCAAAGAAGTTGGGGAGATAGTATGGCTTCAGTAGATTACCGTCCTGCCCGTTTGCGCATTCAGTCGCCTTCAAATGGGCTTCTGCATAAGATTCTTACATCGCCTCTCTCATCTGTAGTCGGATTGAGTCTGATTACGATTGTTGCGTTCATTAATGCCGCCGATATTTCGATTGACAAGGACAAGGTGGGCTTGGACGCGCAGGTCATGTTGAAGTTGGTGGGCATTGGTTTTGCCGGGATTTATGGCGGGATCGGATTTATCACCGACCGTCGCGTGCGCGACCTAGCGCAATCGTTCCCGGTGTTCTGGGTAGTGATCATCATTGCCATGTACTTTGTGTCGTCTGCTTTCTCGATGGACCCCAAGATCTCTCTGGCTTCAACGATTTCGCTGGTGGCGATCTTGTTGCTGATGCTTCGCGCTTTAGTGCAAATTGGCATCATGCCGGTCATCAATGCCATCTTTGTTGGGATGGGATTGTTTAATATCTTTTCGTGGATCGTGTTTTTCGTATGGCCCGAAATTGGCGTTCTGAAGGAACCGCTTCCTGACGGTAAGTTTGCGCACCGTATGAGCGGTTTAGCTCACTCGAACGTTTTGGGACAGTATTCGGGACTGACAGTGGTGTTGGGTACGATCCTGGTTTTCACTTACAAGAGAAGATCTGCGATGCGGATTGGGCTAATTGCTATTGCTCTCGCTGCGCTTATCGCGTCGCTTTCTAGAACGTCGCTGGCAGCAACAATTGTTGGTCTAGCGGTAGCCTATCGACGCGTGTTCTTCAAACCGGAATATCTTCAGCGATATGTTATTGCTGGGATGGTGGGAGTGTTTGCTCTCATGGTGGTCAGCACGCAAGTTGACCTCGGCGCCAAGATTAAGGAAAAGATGACGATTGTTTCCAAGTCGGGTGATGCGGACGAATTAACCAGTGCGACGGGCCGATCAGAGATTTGGGCTTATGCGATTCGCCTGATTTCGGAACGACCACTAACCGGTTACGGAGCAGCCACTACGAAGCACTATTTGGCACGATACTCTTCGTACACTCACAACATGATTCTTAATGTAGCGTTCTCCACGGGGATTATCGGTGGATTCGCCTGCCTAG
This sequence comes from uncultured Pirellulaceae bacterium, assembly GCA_964439245.1. Lineage (GTDB taxonomy): Bacteria > Planctomycetota > Planctomycetia > Pirellulales > Pirellulaceae > Mariniblastus. The sequence goes on from CAYTPS010000011.1 coordinate 23,116, forward strand.
TGATGGTACTGGGTAGGATTCGAGCGATGTTCTCAATTTCGCATCCCTTGGCAGACGGAATTCTCGCATTTATTATTGTCAATGGCTTTTTCGAAAATGTGATTTTCGCGGTCCTAGCTGGAATGCCGACGATGCTGTGGATCATGTCGCTCTCGTGGCCGCTATTGAAGGATGATCCTCTGGTAGATTCTACGACCGGAGAGTTGAAAGATGGTGCGTTGCCTGAAATTCGGCGGAGGTTCGCCCGATGAGCCCACTTCAACAAACACAACCGTTGCCACAAATGACCGATGACGAAGGCATTGCCGATGCATCGTTTGATCTTATTGATGCAAACGTTGTGATACTTAACAACTATCTGCGTCGGCACCATGTTGTTGCTTACAAGGAGATCGCGCGCCGCGTGCGTAAGCTGACAGTTTTGTTGTCCGTTGACATGGAGCCCGATCGGCATTGGGAAGCTCAGTGGGACGGTTTAGATGTCATCGTTCAAAAAAGCAAAATGTTCACTGCGAAGTGGCGGCACTCCTCAGGGTTCAGTGAAGACAATTTCATTCACGTGCCCATCGATACAAGGAAACAACTGAAGGCAATTAATCCAGACGTAATTCTTTCCTACGAGATGGGTGTGCGGACTCTGCTGTGCAGTCTCTATCGCATGTTTCATCGCGACTGTCGTTTGGTCATGGTGGGGAACATGTCTGAGCACATCGAAAGAGAGCGTGGTGTTTTTCGCAAGTTGCTTCGAAAGGCGATACTGCGAGGAGTAGATTTTTTCTCGTACAACGGTCCAAGTTGCAAACGGTATTTGAAAAGTCTCGGAGTAGACGAAGAGAAGCTGTTTCACTTTCCTTATTGCATCGATCCAGAAGCCGTTTCCCATTCACCGAAAACTTTCGACACCGGCACTTCTCGAACATTGCTCTATTGCGGTTCAATGAGCTCTAGAAAAGGGATCTTGCAGTTCGCCAACGTCGCTAGGGCATGGTGTGAGAAGCACGCCGATGTTAGTGTCCGGCTAAATATCGCTGGTGCTGGGGAACTGCACGACGCCATCGCCCAACTATCGTCAGAGAAATTCACGATCAATTTCTTGGGGAACTGTGATCAAGCAGAACTACGTAAGGCTTACCGAGATGCTGATGTCTGTGTCTTTCCGACATTGGCCGACGAGTGGGGGCTAGTGCCGATTGAAGCAATGGCTTCCGGCTTACCGGTGCTCGGTAGTATTCACGCGCAGTCTATCGAAACCTGTGTAATCGAGGGTGAAAATGGTTGGATTTTTAAGCCCGACTCGAATCAGGAAATGGAATCGGCGTTCGAAAGATGCATAAGGACTGGCCCAGAAAAACTGGCGGCAATGAGTATCGCCGCAAAAGACGCCGTTGCACACATTTCACCGGCTTTTTCGGCAAATGAGGCCTGTCGAATGATTTCAATGATTGCCTCAACCAACGCGTGAAAATAAGCTATCAACTTGCCAATTGGCTAACCCTCCATCTACCAATTCCCATCTAGTCTCTTCACTTTTGAGCGGTCAGTGTTTTGAAGAACAATAGCAAACCCCTTGCAAGCCTTTCGTTGGATTTAGACAACAAATGGGCCTACCTCAAAACGGCTGGCAATCCGAAGTGGGAATCATTTCCGAGTTACTTCAATCTTTGTGTGCCACGGTTCGTCGATTTTCTTGCGCAGAGAAATCTGAGCATCACTGTTTTTGTCGTTGGGCAAGATGCAGTTCTTGAAAAGAACCACGAGAGCATCCGTATGATCTCAGATGCGGGGCACGAGATCGCCAATCACTCGTTCCATCATGAACCTTGGTTACACCTTTACACGCCGGGGCAACTAGAGAAAGAATTCGACACAACGGAGAATGCAATTCAGAAGATCACTGGGCGAAAGCCAGTTGGTTTTCGCGGGCCAGGTTTTAGCCTGTCGGACGAAGTGCTACGCACGCTCATGCGACGAGGTTACAAATATGATTGCTCGACATTCCCTACCTATCTCGGGCCGTTAGCGCGACTTTACTTTTTCTTACGATCCGGATTGACCAATGAGGAGAAAGAAGACCGTAAAGAACTGTTCGGCAAAGTGCGTGATGGGCTGCAGTCGAACATGCCGTTTGAATGGCACTGGCGTGGACGACGCCTCGTAGAGGTACCCGTTACGACCATGCCACTGTTCAAGGCGCCGATCCACGGTAGCTACGTCTTATACTTGGCCAAGTTTTCTGTAACCCTTGCCAAGCTTTACTTCTGGTCGGCGTTGAAGATGTGCAAGTTGGCTGGGGTTGAACCCTCCATTTTGCTTCACCCTCTGGACTTTATGGGGCAGGAAGACGATGAGGACTTGGCATTCTTCCCAGCTATGGATCAACCGGCGCAGAAAAAGATCGACTTAATGTCCGATTGTATGGAGATGCTGACAAACAACTTTGAGGTGGTCAACATGCTTCAATACGCCGAAGAAGTCGACAAGTTTTTGATGCCTGTTCGATCGATCAACAAAGCAACCGCTGGTGCAGACGAAGAGTTGGCCCAAAGCCACGGCTAGTCGTGTTTCTGTGTAGGACGCCCTGGCTAAATATTCGGCTCGATGGTGTCGGTGACAAAGTCAGTCACGACGTAAGGTGCGAAGAGAATGCCCGTTATGAGTTGCGCAAGTGCTTCCAATATTGCTCGGGATGTTCGAGAATTCCCTTCGTTATGAGGAAATGCTCGCTCTTTTTATAGTCAATTGGCTCAAGCGATGGCGTGTCAAAGCTAATGATGGTTGCTCCAGGATAGGTCATTAGAATTGGCGAATGAGTTGCGATGATAAACTGACTTCTTCCCTGCTTGATTCGCTTTACCATCATCGCCAACAAGGCCAGTTGCCGCTTGGGCGATAGCGCGGATTCGGGTTCATCCAGTAAGAACAATCCGTCTGTCAATCGGTTTTCTAGCAAAGCAAGAAATGACTCGCCGTGCGAGCGCGTGTGAAGGGACTGACCACCGTATCTCCCGTAGGGATCCTCTTTGAACTCTTTATCTCGTTTGCGAGCGTCCAGTAGACTCGCGAATTGAGCGTAGTATTCGGCGCGGAAGAAGTACCCGTCGCGCGGACGTTTTCTGAAATGCGGATAAATGGCTTGAGCCAACTCGCTTTCCTGCTCGGGGCCGAATTGATCCGACAGGTCATTGCGTCCGCCTCCCCAAACTGGGAACCCACTAAGGCCGGCGACTGCTTCAAGCAACGTCGATTTTCCACTACCGTTCTCACCAACAAACAATGTAACCGAGCTAGAGAACTCAAGGTCGAGTTCTTCAATCCAAGAGAAGTTGAACGGGAACCGATCTCGACGTGCCATTTTCTGCTGCTCGGGCCTGAGCGACCATGGGACCAAGTCTCGGTCGTTGTTGGCGCTGTCCCTTTTGTCCGACGGTGGGAGGTCTATTGGTTGAGGCGTCAGATCGAGCGGTCTTGTTTCCTGCGGTGTCAGCAACGAGTTCAGGAAATCGTCGTCGGACATCATCGCCGACAATTGGGGCTCGTCTGAAATAGGCGGTGACGAGTCATTAGGTTCTGGATGGGCTGACGCCTGCGGCAAAGCGGAACCGCATTTGTCAAAATCAAAGGTCTCCCGGACGTAGACGCCTTGAAGAAACGGAGGGGGACCACTGAGTTCGGCTGTCTTCATTGATTTCCACGATCACCATCAACTTCTGTGAGTAGATCATGGTAGCAATAAAGTTCCGTTACCGCGACGCGGAGAGCGTTTCCTGAGGCACTTGATTCTCGGCAGATCGAGCCATTGGAGGCTTATTTTTCGGAACTCGGAACATGAAGAATTCCGTCGGGGACTCAGAGATGAAGTCGTTGTCAGATGCCACCAATAGCAGCCTGTCGCCGTTGGGGAAATTAGGTCCGAAGGCGAGGCCTTCGATTTTTTCGGGCATCTGCTGCCCTGCTAGGTTCCATTTTGGGTCAAGTAGATCGACCAATACCTCTTTTTGGACTTCCCTGAACGCCTTTGGGAGTTCGTTTGGCGGAAGCTTTTCCACGCCAAGAATGTTGGAAGCATTTGACAGTGAAATTAGCATCAGTTTCTTGCATTGAGCCTCAACGCCAGCCTTGCCATCACGCTCGATGGTAATGAACCGATCTTCGTCGTAAGCGATAATTTCATTTAAGCCGTTTGAGCAGTCGTCCAACGGATAGAAGTATTCGTTGCAGAATGTTCCTGAGGTCTCGAAAACGGGTATACGGCAACAAATGCCCGACGGACGATCGGTAAGTTTTTGCCGAAAAGAATCTTGCAGCAAAGGGCTTTGCATCAACCCAAAAAGGTGCTTTCGGTCGGGTGAGATGGCTAGGCCTTCCATGCCGCGATTAGACGGACGACCTGAGACGTTGTGCGGATTCTCCGTCGCGTAAGAAACCCCCGGTTTGGCGGCTGTCAGATGTCCGGGCATCTTCAACTCTCGCACCATCTGCCCGTTCGGTGTGAACTCAATCAGTCTGGGACCGTACTCGTCGGAGATAAACAGGTTACCATTGCTGCCAACTCGCACTCCCTCTGGATCGAGACGCCGCGCGCTCTTCGCTGTTGCTTGAAAGGCTGAGGCCAGGCCGGTGAACGGATTGCCCTGTTTGTCTCTCAACAAAACAGTACTGACCAATTGAGTTTTCACCTGAGCTTGACGGTTGCCCAGTTGACGATTCGGAGAACTGGCCGTGATGCGAATTTTGTGAATGCGACAATTCCAATTGACTGCGCCATCCAACGGGCCACGGTCTGGCAGGCACCAGTAGAGATCTTCCTCGCCGGTCCAAGCGATCGCGGAAATGCCTCCCAACATGTTGTTGGTGAATAGCGTATCCGGGGAAACTTCGTCATTGGATGTTCCAGCGGCAGGCGTCAAAGTTTGGTTCAGGCCGGAGAGATCCTTTGCATCACCGGAAATGGCCCCGACGCCAACTAGGCTTACCTCTCGCCCGATCGAATTCTCTACTGGAACAGCATTGACCTCCGCTTCAAATACAAAAGTAATCGCCAATAAAAGTCCGACTAAGATCAATCCGTGACCGGTGCTTCTGCCGTCCATGTTACTCCTTTGAGAATATGCCTTTAGCGATTAGATCGCTCTTCGAGTTCGTTCGAAGTGTACAATTCGAGTAAGAAGAACCAGTGAACGTAATGTTAAGATTTGAAGTAATCGCGCGTGCAATTTAGCCCCTCGAATTTGAAGGAGGGCAAATTGAGTGATCGCCGTTCATGATCTGCTGAATAATGCAGCGAAGCAGCCATATATAAGAGAAATTGCAGAGGTTTTGCCGATTTTGCCGCAGCGGTGCGGCACTTAAGCTGCTGATGAAGACTTAATGACCGGCAGCTCGATCGGGCGGGTGTTGGCTTTCTTCACCTCAGAAGGCGGTTTAGAGAGGGACAGCTTTGAAAAATCGATACTGTTGGTTCGACGGGCACGTGTGAAAGGTTGCTCTCCCAGCATCTTCTGTCCTGAAAGTGCCCAGGTTTCAGCTGTATCGCACAGATCATTTGTCAAAGCCTGAGTGCCATTGCGGAAAGCCTCCAATTCCTCGCGCGAAGACTTTCGCGGCACAAAGATCTTGGGGCCAAAAATCATGCGGACACGTGATAGTGGGCGGGGAATCGCAAACCTGTCCCAAGTGTTCAGTCGCCACGGGTTGCTGATGCCCACGCCCACGGGCACGATGGGAAGCCCCAATAAAGAGGCAAGGAAAACGGGCCCCAATGCCATTTCGCGACGAGGTCCGCGTGGGCCATCGGGTGAAATTGCTAGGCTGGAAGTCTTGCAGCTCTTTTTCAGTTGCCGAATGGCCGACGAACCTCCGCGCGATGTGCTGCCGCGTACGACTCTCATACCAAGGGCCAAGCCCGTTTGATTTACCCATTCGCCGTCGCGGTGTTGCGAGCAAAGGATTGTCAGCGGAGTATGTCCCCAACGTGGGAGGATAACGCTGATGTATTCATGCCAGAACGAAAAAATAACGTGCTCTTTGTACTCGCTGCGCGCCGGATCGACGCTTCGATCGTAATGCGTGATACGCAGATCGAGCATGTCGAGAGCCGATGGGAGCACCAGTGCGTTAAATTGCCCGAAGAACTTTTGTGATAACGTCGGTGCCACTTGTCTTTTTCATCCTTGAATTTCAGTAGTAGAGGCCGTACGAGCGTCTCGCTTGACGTGAGCCCGGCTTGCCGCATTTATGGACGACCGTTTGTTGCGAAGCTTTTCCCATTTGCTTCGCCGACGAAAAGTTGAATGCCGTAAATTTATCGTCGTGTTTTTGTGCCTCTTTGACGTCCTCAATTTAGCTTTTTTCGCGAAAATCACCAATGCCAAGCTATACGGCGATACGCCGGTCCTGCGCGTAGGTTTTAATTGAAAAGCCGGAAAAAGGCTGGTAAATTGGACATCCAGCGATCAGCATCGCAGTGCGGTTTCCATGCCATTTAGATGCAAGGAAATGATTTACCACCGAAGAACTGCCGTTGTAGTTCAAATGTCTTTTTCTCTGCAAGCCAAAAAGCGATTTTCCTGAGGAATCGGGACCGCCACTATTCAATTGAACCAATTTTGAGGTCATCTGTGAAACGGACTTATTCAAAGAGTTACTGCAGCATAATCGTTGCGCTCACTATCATACTTGGCCAACTCTCGGTCGTAGTGGCACAGGAGCCAGTTGCGATTTCGGGGGAAATGAAGCAGTGGCACAAAGTCACACTTACCTTTGAAGGTCCTGAGGCTTCCGAAGAGGGCGATCCCAATCCATTCATGGACTACCGCTTAAATGTCACGTTTGCCCATCCGGACACTGGGTTGACCTATAAAGTGCCGGGCTATTTTGCTGCTGATGGTGATGCGGCCAACTCCTCTGCTTCATCGGGCAACAAATGGCGTGTGCATTTGGCTCCGGATCATGTTGGTCAGTGGAACTACACCGTTTCATTTCGTAAGGGGCAAGGTGTCGCGGTATCGGACGATGCGGCTGCCGGTGAGCCGGTTGCTCCTGTTGATGGTCTCCAAGGATCTTTTCAGGTAGCAGCAACCGATAAAAGCGGCCGCGACTTTCGTTCAAAAGGCCGGCTCAGCTACGTGGGAAAACATCACTTGCAATTCGCAGGCAACAATGAGTTTTTTCTAAAGGCGGGCGTGGATGCTCCGGAGAATCTATTGGCATATGCCGATTTTGATGGAGATTTTGCTACCGATGGTCATAAAGACAACCTGGTTAAAAATTGGCAGCCTCACGTACAAGATTGGCAGCCCGGTGACCCGTCGTGGAAAGGTGGCAAGGGCAAAGGTCTGATTGGAGCCGTGAATTACCTTGCATCACAGGGGCTCAATGTATTTTCATTTTTGACGCTCAACATCGAAGGTGATGATCGCAACGTATTTCCGTATACGAATTATGAGGAAAGAGCGCGGCTGGATTGTTCAAAACTAGATCAATGGGAAGTCGTTCTGTCTCATGGACAGCGGCTTGGAATGTACCTGCACTTCAAGACACAAGAAGCCGAAAACGTCAATCTGCTGGACAAGGGTGAGCTTGGGCCGCAGCGCAAGCTGTACTATCGGGAACTGATTGCCCGATTTGGACATCATCTGGCTTTGAATTGGAACCTTGGCGAGGAAGTTGGTCTTGGTCATGAGGTTAGTACAGAGAAGAAGGTCGCTTGGGCAAAATACTTTTTCGAACACGACCCCTATCACCACCACATTGTCATCCACAATGGCAACAACCATTTTGACATGCTTGGTGATGGGTCAGCGCTTACCGGATTTTCGTTGCAGACCAACAAAGCCGATTTTCGAAACGTTCATGGGGCGACACTGCGTTACCTGCGTCGCTCGGTGCAGGCTGGAAAGCCGTGGGTCGTTGCCTGTGATGAACCCGGTGACGCATCACACGCTTTGATCCCTGACGCTGAGGATCCAACCCGCGACGACGCCCGGCAGAATGCACTTTGGGGCAATATCATGGCAGGAGGTGCCGGCGTCGAATGGTATTTCGGCTACAAGCACGCTCACAGCGACCTGTCATGCCAAGACTTCCGCGTTCGAGAAAAAATGTGGAAGCAAAGCAGCATCGCGCTCGACTTTTTCCGCGACCAGAGGATTCCGTTTTGGGACATGAGCAACGCAAACAAACTGCTGCATAGCGATAACGGCTACTG
>CAYTPS010000012.1:0-316 GCA_964439245.1 uncultured Pirellulaceae bacterium
CCGTTGAAGAGCGGCGCGATATTCAGCGATTGAGCCAATATCCCGAAGGTACTGCCGGCGCCGTCATGACGACCGAAATGGCCAAGCTGAGCAAGGATCTCACGATTCGCCAAGCACTTGACGAGATTGCTCGCCAAAGCGACGAGTACGAGACGATCTTTTATCTGTACATCGTGGATGCCGAAGAGCGCCTGCGTGGTGTGGTGTCTGCTCGGCAGTTGCTGTCGGGAATCAAGACGGCCGACACGTTGATCAGCGATATTATGGAAACCGATTTGGTGACCGCGTTGGTGAAGGAGGACCAAGAAGAAGTCGC
>CAYTPS010000012.1:326-9374 GCA_964439245.1 uncultured Pirellulaceae bacterium
CACATGAATGTGTTGGCAATTCCCGTCATCGATAAAAGTCAGCGTTTACTGGGGATCATCACCCACGATGATATTATCGACGTGCTTCAAGAAGAAGCCACCGAAGATGCTCATCGTAGTGGTGCGGTTGAACCTCTTGATGAAAGCTATCTGCGCACGTCTGTCCTCACGCTCAGCTGGAAGCGTGGAATCTGGATGGCGATCCTGTTCTTTTGTGCGTTGCTTACAGCAATAGCGCTCGAACAGTACGAAGATCGGTTGAAAGTGCTCTATTGGTTGGTGCCGTTTATTCCTCTAATTATCAGTAGCGGCGGCAACTCCGGTAGTCAGTCTGCGACCCTAATCATTACAGCTCTGTCGCGCGGGCACATTGAACTTTCCGATTGGCTGAAGGTCATTACGCGGGAGCTGTTGATGGGGCTTCTGTTAGGTGTGGGGCTTGCCATTTTGGGCCTGCTTACGTCCTATTTCTTTATTCCTGATGATCCAGAGATTGGTCGTTTGGGGATTTTTGTGGTACCCGTCACGTTGGTGTTGGTGGTCGTTACTGGGACGTTGACCGGTTCGATCTTGCCTCTGGTCTTCGAAAGGCTGGGACTTGACCCAGCCATGATGAGTAATCCCTTTGTGGCGGGCATCGTCGATATCCTCGGCATCGTGATTTACATGACCGTTGCCGCGCTGTTGGTAGGTCTGCCTGGCTAACGCTCTGCCCCTGTTCTCCAACACTTTTTTGCTCTGGTCCTCCGTCTGCGTCGAGCTACTCAATTGTGGCTATGCTTTTTCCTAGGACGATCGCGCGAGCGAATGGAGAATGTTCGCTTTGGCAAGCCAAATTTTTGGGACATCGTCTTGGGATATAGGCTAAGGAGGAAAGACTCATCGCCCCATTGGGACGCTCGATGTAACTTTGCTAGCGGAACATGGATTGACAGCAAACCCGCCGAGTTTTAGTCTCCGAGAACGCCGACGACCGCTTGCGAAAAAAAGGCGTGCGCTGTCGTGATAAAGTCAGCCGTAGCGAACCAATACACACCGTCCAATCCCCGATTCTTGCCAAGGAAGGCTGAACGATGGGCTCGAGAAAAATTAATCAATTCACTCTCGTATTTTGCCAAGCCTTCAGGCTCCGTATGACCGGTTGCCTGATTGCGGCGATGTGTATCTGTGCTTTCGGAGGCTGCCAGAACCTAGTAAGCCGTGGTCAAAGCCGCGATGGGGGGCTGCTGAAAACAACTGAAACAGAAAATACTTTGGAAACGAAGTACGTAGCCCGCATTTGTAAAATGGCCGGGTTGACCCCGCAGAAGATCGAGGGGGTTGCACTGGTGAGTAACCTTAACGGCACCGGTAGCGCTGCCAAACCGGGCGAACTACGGAAACGACTGCTGCGTGACCTTGAAACGATCGAGACGCCGCTGCCAGCAGAAGAACTGTTGCAGAGCAAAAGCACAGAAATGGTCCTAGTAAAGGGACTGTTACCGGCGGGCGTTCGAAAAGGCGATCGGTTTGACCTAGAGATCTTTCCGCTCAACGGGACTGACGCAACGTCGCTCGAAGGCGGCTACATCCAAAAAATGCGTTTGAGAACCACCAAGCAACTTGGAGGCACCGTCAAAGAAGGGCACTTGCAAGGGCTTGGAAAAGGCCGTGTGTTGACCTATTCTGCTTTCGAAACACGCGATGATGCTTCCAATCGGCTTTCGGGGCTGGTCTTGGGAGGTGGAACGTCTAAAGTCGACCGCGACCTAGCATTACTGATCCGGACCGGCTCAAAATCAATTCGTACCTCGACGTTGATCTCAGCCGCCATCAACGAACGTTTCACGATATCAACTTCTTCGGGACTTGAGGGCGTGGCAAATTCAAAAACAGATCAAGTCATCGAGTTGAAGATTCCAAGTCAATACAGGCACAATGTGGGTCGATTCGCTCAGGTGATTTCCAACATGGCCTACGATGAACCGGCACACCTCAAAGTCAACCGAATGGACGCGTTGGAAGTTTCCTTGCAAAACCCACTGACGGCTGGACTATCGGCCATTCGTCTGGAAGCCATGGGCAAGCAGGCATTGCCAACGCTGAAACGCGCCCTAGGCAACAGCGATATTCAGGTTCGATTCGCGGCGGCCCAATCGTTGGCTTATCAAGGGAACAATGATGGCGTCGAAGTTCTGGAGAATGCCGCACGTACCGAACCAGCCTTCCGCTGGCAGGCATTAGTCGCGCTAACAACACTTGAATCTGCCGCAGCCGATGTCGCGCTGGCGAACCTGTTGGATGAGCAAAGTGCAGAGACGCGTTACGGTGCGTTTCGAGCAATCCGAAAACGAAATCCTCGATCCCCTTTGGTGGCCGGCCAGTGGATGAGTCACGACTTCAAACTCTGCGTGGTAGACAACCAAGCCCCTCCGCTTCTGCACTTTTCCAAGTCAGACGTCGCGGAGATTGTTGTGTTTAACGACTCGCAGACTTTCAGCGACAAATTCCTTTACGTGGAAAGCGGACTTACAGTAAAATCTATGGAGGATGGTACCGTCTCGGTCGCGACCTATCACTCGGACGATTCCTTTCGGGCAACCTGCAGTGACCGAGTCAGTGATGTCATCCAGACCGTCTCTCAGGCAGGTTACGGATATGAAACGTTGTTGAAGATGGCTCGTTTGGCAATGAAGGAGGGAACGCTCAATGGACGCTTGGTGGTCGATGCCACGCCAAAGGTTGGGCGAACGTATCAAAACAAGGCATCGAACGAAGTAGTCACCCATTCGACATCCAGCGAACTGAATGCCGAACTAACACCACCCCGAATGGTCGACAAAATCAGAAGCCCTAAAAGGATACGGGATCTCACAAAACTGCCCGGCGAAAAGCTGCGAAGTCGGTTGAAAGCCGGTGTTGGAAATGGTGCACGAGCGATGAAAGATACGTCCGTCAAACCAGCTTCGTGGTGGTCACGAATCAAAGAGTAGCCTTTCGCCTCGAAGTTGCGATTCCGGGAAAATCGTAAATCACTTACCTGACAATCAGTGCCACATCCTGGCTCTGATAAACCTTTACCACCCAACGGAGTCATCGTATGCTCAAAGCACTTGAAGTCAGTGGCTTTAAGAGCTTTGCCGAGAAAACCCGATTTGAGTTTCCTGCCGGCATCACAGTGGTGGTCGGCCCCAATGGGTCCGGAAAGTCGAACATCGTTGACGCGATCAAGTGGGTGCTGGGCGAACAGAGCGCCAAGAGCTTGCGCGGATCGGAGATGGCTGATGTCATCTTTAAAGGTAGCGGCGGTCCTACTGGAAGACGTCCCGCCAACGCGGCCCAAGCAACGATCATCTTGGAAAATCAGAATCGTATTTTCGAATACGATGCAGACGAGGTTCACGTCAGCCGGAGGGTCTATCGCAGCGGCGAGACCGAATATTTGATCAATGGTACGACCAGCCGTCTCAAGGATATTCGCAGCCTGTTTCGAGGCACCGGCGTCGGCACCGATGCTTACAGCCTGATTGAACAGGGCAAAGTAGAACGGTTGTTATCAACCAACGCCAAAGATCGGCGGGGGATTTTTGAGGAAGCCGCCGGCATCAGCCGCTTCAAAGCGAAAAAGGTGGAAGCCGAAAGACGTCTTGCGCGAGTGGAGGCGAACCTGATCCGTTTGTCCGATATCGTTGAGGAGGTCGGCAGCCGCTATCGCAGCGTAAAGGCTCAAGCCTCCAAGGCAGCTCGATACAAGGAACACTCCGAACGCTTGCAGGAGCTCCGAACATTTGTGGGCATGAAGGACTGGAGAGAATACGCTGAAAAGCTTGAATCATCTCAAGCCAAAGGTCAAACGCTCAAAGGCGAAATCGAGCAACTGGAGAAGACAACTCAGTCGCAAGCCGAAGAACTGAAGGCGATCGAACAAAAATACAGTGAGAGCGCCTCTAAAGTTCAAGCACAGCAGGATGCGTCGGCCGAAGTTCGGGAAAAGATCGCTCAGACAAAGTCGCAGCTCGAACTCAACGAATCACGCATTGCAGATTTTGAAGCACGCTCACCTCAGTATCAGGCTCAACATAAATCAGCCGAGGAAAAGACAAAGCTTCTCACTTCTAGGATTGAGAAGTCGACCAAAGAACTGGAAGATGCCGAATTGAAGTTCAGCGACGTCTCCAACGCACTCAAATCATACGAATCAGAACTCTCAACACTCGACCAAAACCTTTCGTCGTTTCAAGAACAGAACCAAAATCGCCGGCAGCAGTACACCGCCTTGATGCAGGTGCTGGGCGAAATTGGGAAATTGGTTAGCTCCAGTGAATCGCAGATTGAGAGTTACAGTGCGCTGCAAGGAAAATCAGCCGGCGAGGTAAAACGCCTTGAGGCGGCACAGAAGCAAAGTGAAGCTGAGCTTGAGCAAATCGCAGGGGAGACTGAACGGCTCCGAAAAGAAGAAGAGCAGCGTGACGGCGCTTTAAAATCAGCGCGGGAAAAGTTCGAGCAACTCAAAGAACAGGTCGAATCACGCAAGGAGCGATTAGGCGAACTGACCAACCAGTTGTCTGGAATGACGCAGCGATCGGAAGTGATCGAAGAACTCGAAAACTCACTCGCCGGCGTCAACGCGGGCGCTCAAGAGTTGCTGAAACAGGCGAAGACCTCCTCGGCTGGCCACCTGAATGAGATCGTTGGGTTGGTTGCCGATTTAGTTTCGGTCAACGTGCAACACGCGGGAATCGTCGATGTCGCATTGGGGGACAAGGCACAGTACCTGGTCGTCGATGGCCGCAAGACGATCGATCTGCTGGCTCAAGAGAAACTTAAGGTGCACGGACGCGTGGGTTTGATTCAGCTAGACGATCCCACGTCTCTCGGTGCCGATCCAGGAGTGAATCTCAGCGGTTCGGAGGGCGTTATCGGCCGGGCCGATCGATTGGTCCAAGTGGACAAACGCTACGTTAGTTTCATCGAGAAAATGTTGGGTGGAACATGGATTGTCAAACGACTTGAGCAAGCCTTGAAACTTCAGGCAGGCAATGGCAAGAACTCCCGGTTCGTCACGTTGGACGGGGAGATCGTTGAGGCCGATGGCACCGTCGTTGTGGGGCCAAAAACAGGTTCCGTTGGAATCGTCTCTCGACGGAGTGAATTGCGAGCGCTTAAACGTGCACTGGTAAAGCTTGAGGAGGAGATCAATGCGGTTCGAAAGGAGACCGGTGATCTCACCAAAAGTCGCGACGAAGCTGATCAGCGTGTTCAAAGTATGATTGGCGAGAATTCAGAGCTGGCGAGAAAGTTATCTGATTTTCAGTCGCAGTCGGCGATGATTGAAAAACAGTTGGAGCAAACTCGCGTTAGCCTCACTGCTTCCCAAACGGAAAACCAATCTGCTGCAAGTCAGCTGGCCGCAGCGATTTCGAAAGTCGAGGCTGACCGAGGAAAGTTGAGTTCTCAAGAGCTGCAGATTGCATCAATCACGCAACTGATTAGCGCCGACGAATCATCGGCAAAAGAGGCGCAGAAAAAGCGTGCGGAAACCGAACGCAAGGCGACGGCCGCCAAAGTCCAATTGGCGAAATGGGAACAACAGCTGGATGATCTTGCTCATCGGAAAGCCCAAGCCAGCGATGAGAAGCGAGAGCAGGAGCTGTTGCTGGTGCAGATTGCCGCTCAGATTCAAGCTGATTCAGAAGCTGAGAAAGCCGCCAAGGAGGCAATTGAGGCAGCGCAAGTAACCCTTGCAGATCTCAAGCAAGAGAATGAAGCGGCTTCAGACGCAATAGAAGGATTGCTTAAGGAACGCACCGAGATCGATTCCAAGCGACGCGAGATGAATTCGGAGCTTACGGCCAAACGAGACGCGCTGCGGCTGGCTCAAGATAACGCACACCAAGTCAAACTGCAGATCGAACAGTTGACGATGCAGCAGCGACAGTTGGCCGATCGGCTTGAGGAGGATTACGGAATAGAGATTTCGGCGGCCGATATTGAATTGTCTTTGTCGGAGGAAGATCAACTTCAGCGAGACACAATCGATAAGGAGATCGCCGAACTACGAAAGAAGATAGGTCACATCGGCGCGGTCAATCTTGATGCCCTTTCGGAATTAGAGGAGCTTGAGTCACGCTATCTGAAAATGGATGGGCAGTACCAAGATCTGGTGAAGGCCAAGGAGACCCTTGAAAAGATTATCGTTCGAATCAATGCCGACAGCCGGAAATTGTTCGTTGAAACCTTGGAAGCCATTCGACAGAACTTTCAAAAACTTTTCCGTCAGACTTTTGGCGGCGGTAAAGCAGACATTGTTCTCGAAGAGGGAGTCGATCCGTTGGAGGCGGGAGTTGAGATTATTGCAACGCCGCCAGGTAAGCCGGAGTTCAACAACTCGCTGTTGAGTGGTGGCGAGAAGGCTTTGACTGCCGTCAGTTTGATTATGGCCATTTTTCAATTTCGCCCCAGTCCGTTTTGTGTGCTTGATGAGGTCGATGCTCCATTCGACGAGGCCAACATCGGCCGGTTTATTGATGTGCTGAAGAGCTTTCTCGGATGGACGAAATTTGTGATCGTGACGCACTCGAAAAAGACTATGACGGCAGCCACAACCTTGTATGGAATCACGATGCAAGAGTCGGGCGTATCAAAAAGGGTGAGCGTTCGCTTCGAAGACGTCAGCGAAGACGGAGAGATCTCCGACGAGGCGCTCAAACGCAGCGAGAACGAGGACGCTGCTTAACCTGGCGATTTTTCCGTAGCCAGAATCGCCAAATGTTAGAGAATTTTCATGCAGAAAACGCTGGCAGCAAAGTTGAGCTTCAGCTTTTAGCTCAATAGCAGGCGAGGAAATTGCATCAGCTACGCTTCTTAATTGCCCTGCCGCTTCTTTCTTCGCATCTCTTTAAGCTGTTTCTCGCGTTCTTTCTTTCGCTTCTTAAGTTCCTTGGGCGTTAAACGCTTGCCGGTCGACTTTTTTGTTTTAGGCATGCCAGCACCGCTCATCGCACCGGCTTGCAGTTTTTGCATCTCTTGCATCTTTTCAGATGCCCCCATACCTGCCATGCCAGTCATGACGTTCTTCATCATTCCAAAATTTTTCAACAGCTCGCTGATGGTTTTCACCTCGACGCCCGCACCTTGAGCAATACGTTGCTTGCGACGTACATCGATCACTGAAGGATCAACGCGTTCGGCGGGGGTCATGGAATCAATCACGCCAACCATCCGCTTCATTTGGTTGGCAGTATCGGCCTGATTCATCAATTTTGATATGTCGCCCATGCTCGGCATCCCCGGCATCAGCCCCATCATCTTCTGCATCAAACCTGGCTTGGCCATTTTCTGCATATGGCTGCGGAAGTCATTTAGCGTAAACTGCCCCTTCTCCAACGCCTCCTGCATGCGGAGTTGTTCTTTTTCGTCGACCAACTTGTTGGCTTCATCGACCAGCGCCAACATGTCGCCCATGCCCAGAATTCGGCTGGCCATCCCCTCTGGACGGAAAACTTCCAGATTATCCAAGTGCTCGCCGGTTCCTATGAAGCGGATAGGAACACCCGTGACATGTTTGACCGACAGTAACGCTCCGCCACGGGCATCACCATCAAGCTTCGTCATGATGACGCCGTTGAGTTCCAAGGCCTCGTGGAACGCACCGGCGCTTCGCACTGCGTCCTGACCGGTCATGCCGTCGACGACCAACATCACTTGGTCGGGTTGCACGTCGCGATCGATCGTCTTCAGTTGCTGCATCAATTCTTCGTCGATTGCCAATCGGCCTGCGGTATCGAGAATCACGACCTTCCGCTTTTCGGCTTTCGCTTTTGCGACGGCATTGCGGCAAACTTTAACCGGATCCTGTTCCCCCTTCTCACTGTAGACCGGTACGCCCAGTGAATCGCCGATGACATGTAACTGGTCAATCGCCGCTGGCCGTTGCAGGTCAGCCGCCACCAGCAGCGGTTCGATTTTTCGTTGTTGCAGAAGCTTGGCCAACTTTCCACAGGTGGTCGTTTTACCGGAGCCCTGCAAGCCACACATCATGATGATGTTGACTTCTTTGGGGAAAGTCAGATTCTCATCGACTGGGCCCAGCAGTTCGATCAATTGTTCATTGACGATTCCCACGACCTGTTCGCTGGGATCGAGCGCCAGCAGGACTTTCTCGCCAAGTGCTTTCTCGGTAACACCGGCCATGAAGCTCTTCACGACGTCGATACTGACATCGGCGTCCAACAGCGACTGTTCGACCATTTTAAGGCCGTCGCGCATGTTGCTCTCGGTCATCTTCCCTTTTCCGCGAAGAGACTTGAAAGCGCCTTTGAGACCGTCTTGTAGTGAATCGAACATGCTTTAAACCGGAAAGATCACTGGGGTTTGTAAGTGAAAATAGCCGCTGGGGCCAAACCCGAGATTCTACATCAAGCGCAGAAATTTTGAAGACGGCAGTGGCTGAGGAAGGTGGCACTAATTTCCTGACAACTACAATCCGGATTTTGGTCACACGGCGAGTCAAACGGACAAAAAAATGACAATCATAATGCCAACAATCGCCGTGCAGACGTTATGCTCTTCCCATGCGAGAAATTTCTCTGATCACCGGCCAGCTTCACCGAGCCATCTACAATCTAAACGCTGAAGCCAGAAAAGAGGCCGACCACAAATTCGAAAGTGGTCTGCGCGATGCCCCCGAACGCGCATTGAAGAAGGTCTTCAGCCAGTTTGAAGAATCGCTTGCTGCCGAGGACATTGTCGTGCGTCAACGAACGGTGTCGCTTTTGGCAAAATTAATGCAGGCGTTTGATGGCTTGCCGGAGTTTGCACGTCAGAAATCAATCGAATTGATCAACCTGGGACTTGCCGACGGACAGCCGCTGGTGCGAGAAGGGGCCGTGGAAAGCTACAGCTTACTGTTAGGCGATGTTGACAGTGTTGATCTTCCTTGGGCAAAGCATCATGAAAGTGAACGTGTGCTATGCCTATGCCGATTGCTGGAGATAGCGATCAGCGATGTCGACGAGGTCGTGCGAGAGGCCGCGGCGATCAGCGTGGGCGTTCAGAAATCGGAACAGG
>CAYTPS010000012.1:9384-10906 GCA_964439245.1 uncultured Pirellulaceae bacterium
CTGCATTTTCTGATCGATTCAGATCAGCGTTTTCGTCGCGCTGCGTTGAAATGCTGTCTGCGTTTGGCAAAGCTCGATGCGTTGTCGCTGAAGTTAATCGAAGGAGTGGTCAGGCGGATGTTTGACGGTGACCCAGAGATCGCCGCAATGGCGGACAAGGTGGCACGCGCTGCGCACCGGACACTTAGGTTGAAGAACAGCGCTTTGGCATCAACGCTGCCAGCGTGCTCAAAACTTGCCGTCGGTGAAGAGGATGGTTGGCGTTTGCTCGAGGCGGAATTGTTTCAAGCTCAGAAGAACCAGTGTCGGCAGTTGTGCCAAGATCGAATCACATGGAAAATGAAGGTCAAAGGTGAGCCGCCGGAACAGCAGAAAACGATGGAACTTAAGAAGCGATCGACACGCGAACTGATCCGGATACTTCAAAAGCACGATGGTGATTCTAAAACCAAAGAGCTTGGTTGGGCTGTTTCGAAGTTCTTTGGTCAGATGGCAACCATTAACCACTCGGTTGACTGAGCCGCACTATGTTGTCGCTGCCAGTCTGGATCGAATGTTCGAAGTTTCGGCTTCAGGCGGCTAAAGTCGATGCCGCAGGCCGCGTCCTGTCGACTCACTGGGCAGTGAGTCTTTGGCTCTGGCTCTATGTGGAACGGAATTTGGTCATCCTAATTTCGTTGCCGCTTTCACTGAAAGATACCTCGTCCATGAAAGCTTGGATCAAAACCAAGCCGCGACCGACGCCGTCCTTGTAACTTTCCGGATCGTCGACGACAGGAACCGTTGATGTGTCGAATCCGGGACCTTGGTCTCGAATGGTGAACTGCACCGATTCGGGAGTGATCAATGTGCGCACATAAACCTTCCGGTCCTTGAATTTTTCATCGACGGCGCGTTGGCCCACGTACAAATTGCTGACTACCGGGAATTGTTCGCGGCTGAGTTCAAGATTGCCACGGAACATCGCATTGGTCAGTGCGTTTTCAAACGCGACGCCCATTTGGATTCGATGTTGGTTCGACAGTACCCCTTGCGCCATCGCGATCTGCTGAACCATGTCGGTCAACGGGGCGATAATTTCCGGATCATTGTCCAAGCTGAATTCGAAATCAGACTTCGTCGTGCACTGAACCAGCTTTTGGTAACTGCTTTCCGTTTCGGCCATAGCCAAGATATGCCGCACCGTCTCAACGAGATTTTCAGCCAGATCAGCCTTGGGTACAAAGCTGCTGGCTCCGTTGGCCAGTGCTTGGGCGGCGATCGATTCGCTACCGTGGGCCGTCATCAGAATGACCGGAAGATCAGGGTAGTTCGAGCTGATTTCAGTTACCAGTTCAAGACCGTCGAGATCAGGCATCTGCAGGTCGGTTACCACCAAGTCTGGCACCGAAGAGCCAATTTGGTCTAGGGCGTCACGTCCGTTTTCAGCATAAACCACATCAACATTCGGGGCCGTTTCCAGCAATCCGCCTGCCAATCGGCGATCAACCGCCGTGTCGTCGACAATCATTACAGAAGCCAT
>CAYTPS010000012.1:10916-13358 GCA_964439245.1 uncultured Pirellulaceae bacterium
TCTTCAGTCCGTACTGCGATATCAAGGAGCCGTACTCCTTACTTGCGTTAGCTTTGACAGATCACAGGACAAACGTTTTTAACCCAACGGGAAATTCTATTCCATCGGGCCAACGCCATTCTAGTGATAGGCGAGGAGAAAGGCAAAAGAATTCGCTACCTCAATCTTTAAATTGCGCTTTACTGCGCCTCCTCAAACGGCTTCCAACCCTTTTTGACGTACTCTTCTTTCAGACCATCGTACAATTCTTCGATTTGCTCTATTGAATTTGACACACGTACTTCTCGGTCGAGAGGCGTTTTGCGAGTTGGGCTAAAATCAGTGTAGTGAACTACATAAGCTGGGAACTGGGTCGCTTCGTGGGATTTGTTTGTTTTCCACATCAGGAACTTACGGACCAATTGGTTGCCTTTGAGCGTTTTTGTAAACACTTCGCGCTTAAGGAGTTCGGATTCAGGCAATTCGTATTCAGTGGCCACTATCTCTGATTTGTCGACTGGAACAATGTCGGTAATCTGAGCAATGCGAATGTCCTCAGGGGTCGGCGTTTTGTCCGGGCGTATACGGATGAATTGCGGAGAAATGACGCTGACCAAGGGGAACGCCCGGACGGTTGAGTATTCTTTTTTGTTGCGATCGTATGTAAGGATCATCCGGTCGATGGACCCACCGCGTGTGTTTTGCGAGATTACGTCGAGGCACGAAATTTCGACCACCCGCTTAGGCTCCACCATTTGATAGGCAACGTGATCGGAATTTACTTCGGCGTATTGGCTCTCGACGACCATGTCGAGTAAATCACTGTGCATTTCTCTTCTTAAGTTTTCAGAGAATCCTCCGCCAACGCGACAAAGCACCTGAAGCGATCCGTCCTCGCGAGCAACGGCCAGCAATAGATCATGTATCATGCCCGCACGATCGCCTGAAGATTCGGTGAAGCCGATGACGACCGCATCAATCGTATACAGTGGCTTGAGTTTGAAGCTTCCCGCGGTCTCACTGCGAACGATCAGGCCTTCGGATCTTTCATCCTCCACCCATTTGTCGAATAGATCTGCAACGGCACTATGTCCCGATTCAATTTGGGTTTCGACCGGATGAAGGTTTTCTACTCCAGTAAATATCTTGTTGATTAAGTCCCACTTTTTCTCATAGGTCCAGTCGATCGCCTGACCATCGAGATACATGATGTCAAACGCTGCGTATCGCAATCGGCTCAGGTCTTTTTCGTCGATAGGTTGCCGCGCGACGGTGACTGTGTCATGGACGCGTGGACGACGACCTTCTTCGTTGACGACATATAGTTCTCCGGCGACCATGATGTCTTTGATGCCGGCGGCTTCCATCATTTGGATTGCATCGGCTTCCCATGGAAGTCCGATGCGGACCGTTGCTCCGGGATTGATCAGTATCAGTTCGCCAGCACGATACACCATCGTCGTAAATTCACCGTCCAGCTTCCGGCTGATATACCAGGTCGCATCGGGAATGTGTTTGGCAACATCTGATCGGGCCAACGAGCGAAAACGCGATGCGACTTGCCGTTTGTAGTTTTGCACCAACGGCAAAATACTTGGGTCGGATAACTGAGCAGCGTCCGCAACGGCGTAGTGATTCAACTTCACAGTCGCCGTTGATTTATCGAGAAGCATGATTAGGTCTGCAAAATGAACACGAAGAGCAACGAAACTTGGGACGACATTTCATAGGTAAGAAAATATAGCCGACTGCCGTTGAGGCTTCTACAGCCTGCCTGTTGCCAGAAACAAGGTAGGCGGTGAACTCTCGTCCATTTAGGTTTCGTTCAAAGGTCTGAGCTGTTTATTGATTCGAAGCGAGCCAGGTGCCCTTAAACGACTCATTGAACTGGTGAAAATCGTCTTTTTCCGGGTAAAACGGCTGCTCCGATTCGTATTGAGTCAAAATGACAGTTAAGGATACAATTTCTGAGGTAATCAACTATTTCCGGGACTCTGGATCGACAGCCAGGCCAACTCCCCAACTTGCCATGAGAATCAAGGACGATTCTGTCATGACCCATACCATAAATCTATCTCGTAGCCTCGCGCGACTCCGTTTCAATCTTCTTGGATTTTCCAAACGACTGAGCGTCGCACTGTTTGCATTGCTATTCGTTGCTCCAGCGGCAATTGGTCAGATCAGTCGTGACGATCCCGAATCGCCGTCGAAATTCGGCGCCGTTGATTTTCCCTACCAAGCAATCGTTGGGGCACAGTCTGCGCTCGTGTATTCCGGTCCCGACGAAGTTCATTACGCCACCGATGAGTTGCCTTCTGGCGAGGTCGTCGTCGTATATCGCCATGATCCCAATGGTTGGTGCGCGATTCGACCACCGGCAGGAAGTTTCAGTCTGCTCCCCGAAGCGGCCGTTGAAGAACTTGAAGACGGCATCGGCGTTCTAGTTCAGGATGAGGTTCAAGC
>CAYTPS010000012.1:13368-28753 GCA_964439245.1 uncultured Pirellulaceae bacterium
AGCTTGGGTGGGCACGCGGCTTGGTAGTGTCGACAAACCGCTGTGGCAAGTGAAGCTGAGATCAGACGAAGAGGTGGAGATCATTGGTGAAGCAAGTTGGCCCAGCCCAGATGGGCATTCGGCCGTTTGGTATCAAATATCGCCGCCGGCCGGGGAGTTTCGCTGGGTACGAATGGATGATTTGAAGAGACCTAGCGCGGCCAGTCGCAGCCTGCCCAATGATCGAAACATTGTCGTTGATCAAGAAAAGGCGCGCAACGCTTTCATTGAAGTAGATACTGATGATGACTACGTGCAGCAGGCTGCTTCGTTTGGAGATCGAATACCGCTTCCTGAAGCTAAAGCCAAAGGAAAATACAGAGAACGAGATTCGTCTGGGTTTGTGTACCGCTCGGAGGTGAATAGTTCTTCAACCAAAGGAGATTACGCTGCACCAAAGCCACCGGAACTGGATAATAAGGCTGTGCCGGCGAGAGACGACACGGCTATCGATTTTCATTTTCGTCCAATTGGAAAAACCGCGCGGAGTAAAACGAGTGCTCCGAAAATTGTCGCCGAGAGCTCCTCAGCGCTGAAGCATGCCGAAGCGAACATCGATCGGGTTAATCGCGAACAAGACAAAGTTGTTCAGGCGACCTATCAAAGTCCTCAACCGCAGTTGGCTGCTCCTGGTGGATGGAAAGCTGCCGCAAATAGTGTGAAATCGGGCATTGGAGGAGTTGCCGATCGACTATCTGGCAGATCAATTAATCCAAGCTCTCCAGACTCACTGCTTACGCGCGTGCCTGCCGCTGGCCGAGGCAGTCTGAAGCGCGAGGCGAGACCTGCAACACCATGGGAGAAGCGTAGCGATGGAGGGGCTGTGTTGCCGGACGATGTTTCGTTGGACTTTCAATGGGAGCGTGAGGACGACTTGCCTTATGTGCAACAGCCCGATACAGAATACGCCGTGGCGACAGAGGAGGTTGTCGTCGGCAGTGCGATGTTCAGTAAACTCTCGCCACAGCTGTCTAAGTTAGAGATGGCGCTTACCAATGAAATGCTGAGACGCCCCAACGAATGGCAACTGGCAGATCTTGAGTTGGCCGTTGAGCGTATTTACACACAAACCAAGAACCCTGTCGAACGGCTTCAAGCGCAGAGAATTCTCGATAAGGTGAAGAACTGTAAGCAAGTGCGCAGTGGCTATGCTAAATCGTTCCAGTCAACTGGCGAAACGTTCGGCACCAGCCTGTCACCGTCGCTTCGTCCGGGACGCACAGCTTCTCGTGGCGGACTTGCTGCAGCGCGAGATCGGTTGAGTCGATTTGGGTCCTCCGTTGGCTCAAGTGCCTCCTTTGGTACTTCCTCAAGACCCGCTAGAAGTGGCGTCGGTCAAGGGCTAGTGGGCTCGGGCGTCGACACGACGGTGGAGGCGGGGACGCTTTACGACGCGCACGGATGGTTAACGGAGTTAGTTAGCGAGGATCGCAACAACCGACCTGTTTACGTGTTGGTCAATGATGATGGAAAGATCACTCATCATATCGCGCCAAGCCCCGGCTTAAATCTCAACCGCTACCTGAAATCGAAAGTCGGCGTCAATGGGCGGCAAGGCTACAACAACGTGCTAAAATTGAGCCACGTCACGGTCGATGCGGTGAGCGAGCTGATTCGGCGGTAACGTGGGGAACGGAGATAGCTCGGCGTTCGGCGATCGTTGACACATCGGCGTCTTTGGACAACAGCCAGCTGGTGCTCGACTAATTTCCAAGCTTGTCGAGGTCGTACCACTTTCCATTGAGGTTAAATCGGAAGTCAACGGTTTCTAGGTCGTATGCCGCAATAGCGTCATCGACGGCGTTGGCTTCAAGTTCTTCAATCTCGGAGAAGGACGCTGTGTGGTTCTTAAGGACCGCTTGTGCACCGTCGCCAAGGGATTGTAGTAGGTCTAAGCTCTCGGCTTCCTCGATTTTGACAGTATCATTTCCGTCTCCGCCGCGGAAATGACTGCGCTCGATGTTCGTCAATCGAAGCATCTGCAGCGTCGTCTCAAATTCAATGTCGTCCAATCCGATCGTCAACGAATCGTCGTTGTCGCTGCCTTTGAACGTTACCACGTCATTGCCGTCATTGCCATCGATTGAGACTTCATCAAACCCAATTGTACGTCCGACCGCCAATCCTTCTCCTGAGGCTTCTGCGAAAATGTTGTCCGCATAAAAGTGGTCTCGCCCTTGAGTTCCTGTAAAGGAAGCCGTGTCGTGTCCCCCGGTCGATCGAGCCACCGTTAAGTCAAATCCTTTTGTGGTGATTGCGTGGTCGTCACTCTCCAAAGTGGCACTGTCTTGTCCAAAGGAGAAGTGGTCATCGCCACTGCTGCCGGCCAAATAAGCGATGTCATTTCCGCCACCACCGTTTACGTTCAAATTCTCAAACCTGCTGACGTAAGTGAGAAAGCGTTCGCCAACCAATGATGCTGAACCGTCTTTGCTGTAGAGGATGTCGTCCCCGGAAGACCCTGAAAGTGAGACAGTATCTTCTGCTCCAGCTCCGAGAACATTGATTCGTCGAAACGCGTTAATGTCGATCTGCCGATTTCCTTGAACCAGAGTTGCATCTGACTGGTTGATGTCAAATCGCTCGGCGAGGTCTGTCGCGCTTAAGTTTGCTTGATCCGTTCCACCGCCGCCATCAACACGCACGGACTCAAAACCTTCAGTCAGCACCCGATGAATGTCACTTTTAAGCCAGCTGGTTTGCTTATATTCGGCGAACGTATCGTTGCCCTCGGTACCCTGGAGCTCAACAGAGTCGTTTCCCGCACCCGCGTTGGCATTGATCTGCCGAAAATGACCAGCGTTAGCTTCGAAGTTCTCGTTTGAGAAACTTACGTTCTGGGAGGTGGCTAAAAGGTGGTCGTCGTTAACGCTACCCTCTACCTTTAGCGTGTCGCTGCCGTTCCCGTTGTCGATATTGACTTTGGCGACGTCGTCAGCAGCGAGTTGAAATATTTGATTGAGAATCTCAACCTTGCGTTGTTTGATTGTGACGGTGTCGTCCGAGTTGCCCAAAGTAATCGCTAAATCATCGTTGCCGCCATTGCCTGAGTAATTGATCTGGTCAACGCGTGTTAAGGCGAAAGCGGAAGATTGACCATTGAGGTTAACCGTCAAGGAATTAGTTCTGTCGTCGACCGTTAGAGACACGACGTCGTCAACGCTTGATCCTTCGATGTTCAAAACACCGTCAGACAAGGAAACGAGCGAGTCGTTGTTGGTTCCCGTGGTAGTGTCGGTGGTGGCCTGATCTTCAGGAATGGGCTGTTGGACGTTCGGCGATTGACCTGCAACTGGCGGAGCTTCAGGCCCATTGAGAATTGATTCGATTGCCGCTTGTAGGTTTACGTGTGAGTAGGTCGCGTTGGTGACAGTGTCGAAGACCTGGTCGGCGGTGCTTAGCAGTTGATGGTAGATTAAGTCCTGGTCGATGTTCTCAACACCTGCAATCTGATTAGCTTGGCGAAGAAGCGCACTGGCCCCCGCCACGTACGGGGCTGAAAAACTAGTTCCCGAAGAACCAACGAACGGGTCGGTTCTGGTTCCAAAAAACAAATGCTCTGGAACCGTGCTAACGATGCTTTGCCCGGGTGCCGTCAAGACATGGGAGGCGCGCTGGCTAAAGTCGCTGAATTCTCCGGTGGAAGTGTGGCTGGAGACTGGCACCACCGACGAACTGCTGGCCGGATAAGCAAGCTGAAAACTATTGGCTTCGTTGAAGTGGTTTCCTGCAGCCACACTTATGAAGATTCCGTCTTCCTTTAGCTGGGCCAGTTCGTCCTCGAGGATCATCTGGTAACTTTCGTCAGGAGTCGTCCCCAAGGAAAGATTGACCGTAGTGATTGGGTTTTCGAAATTGAATTGATTGTCGTGAACCCATTGAAGGGCTTGTTCAACCCATTCAAGTTCGTTTCGTCCCGCGTCGTCGAAGACACGTAGGGCGACCAAATCCGCGCCGGGAGCGAGGCCCATGTATTCGAGATCGGTGCTGCCGATGATTCCGGCGACACTTGTTCCGTGAAAGCCCGTCGGTCCGTCGTCGTATGGGTTTGCGTCGTCTTCGGCGAAGTCGTATCCCCCAACGACACGATGTCCTTCGCCGTAGCCGCCCCCAAGTGCCACATGGTCAAACGCAATGCCTGTGTCGATCACTGCGATGGTTTGTCCGGTGCCGTCCAAGCCGTATTGTTGCGCTAGTTGAGCGGCAGCGGTGGTTGGCGAAATGTCGTTGCCGTGCGAGTTAACTGAAGAAACGATCGCAGCAGGTTCGACGGAGTCGAAGGCGCCAGTGGAATCCACCTGGGCATCGGGCAGCACACTGGCAACGGCTTGAGCCGACATTACGATACGGCTTTCGAATTCTTCGAACCTGCCGATCCGACTTATATTGTTGCGATTGTTTTCTTTTGAGCTGGATGACATGTTGTTTCGCGCGCAGCACGGGACAGTCAGCCCTTCAAATGGCAACGACAATTACCGATAGCCGTGGGCTGAACCATCGTGGTTGGGGAAGCGCCAAGATCCATTGGGCGCGGAGAGCAAACTTGCAATCAGGTTTGACAGCGAAAGCTTGGAAGCGAAAACTGGCCTTCATGCCTGCAAGCAGACACTTGCAGGCACTCCGGCCGATTCGTTCTAGGCAGCCACTGTCTGGGGAGCTGATCCAATTGGATCAAGCGCGACTGCCGAGAACTGTACGTTTGGCGGAGTGAGATGGGTTTGAGAAAGCCGTTAATATCTTGACGACTGCTTCCTGAGTTCAAGATGTAACGGTTACGTAAAATTAACGGGCTAGGAAGTGCAGCCCAGCGTAGCAAAGTAAGCTTGGCGAACCCGGTTGAAGTCAATTCTGCGGATTGTAGGACCGATCATACAGATCAGGCAGTCTGTCTGATGATTCGGATCGTCGACTGCGTTTTTGCTTGCCATCGTTGTCAGAGGATTATTCTGTGAAGCCTATCTCTTCTTTTCGCTTTTTCATGATGACTTGGTTTGACAAACCCGTTGCTGACCGAGCGGTTTATAAACTTATCAAACAGCGTCAAGTTCGCTCTATTATCGAAGTAGGGCTGGGCGACGGATCCCGGTGCGAGAAAATGATTGCGGTCGCTCAAAAATTCTCCGAGGAGAAGGTGCGATACACGGGGGTCGATTTGTTCGATGCACGTGAAGCGAGCCAACCGCTGAAACTGATCGACATGCACCGACGTCTTAAGCCAATCGACGCAAAGACTCAGTTGGTCCCGGGGGACATGGGTTCCGCTTTACCGCGGATCGCCAATTCCCATTTGCGCACGGATCTTATACTGATTTCAGCAGGATTTGAACGGGAACAATTTTCAGAGGTGAGAGCGTTCTTGCCCAGGATGCTGCACGCGAGTTCACTGGTGCTGGTTCAGGCCAAAGAAGGTGCCGAGTTTAAGAAGTTGAGTCGTCTTGAGATAGAGAAAGCGCTCGTTAAGACACAGGCTCATAGCAAAGCGGCTTAGCGTGGGGGATTTAGTGCCTACGTTACTTTCTCCTAGATTGCAAGCTCCCCAAATCTATCGCGGTCGATTTGCTGTTAGTGTGCCATGGATACGCTGCATGGTCGTATCTTGACTGACCAAGACGCGATTCTTCATGCAGCGGATGCTCACGCAGGAGCAAAGCGGGGCGTACGAAAACCAATTTGCGATGTGAGACTAGGCGAGCCCACAAAAAAACACGACCAGCTTTTTGGTGCTGATCGTGTTTGAGTGTGTACTCCGCGGTGAATTGACCACGATGGTACACGAAACTATTTGGTTACCGCGGAGCGAATCCGCCTTGCACACCTTGTTTCGGCGTTCGCTGGATGGGTTTCAACGAAAAAGACACGGTGGCCTACAATCGTTGCTGCCGGTACACATTGACGTTGTCGCAACAACAAGGACTGGCTTACCGCGGCCAACCACTACGACATGCAAAATGGCAACCCGAAAACATGAATGTCGTGACTACAATTGATCGTCAACCTTGGTCAAGTGACTTCTGAGAGAATCCAATGGCAACCCAACCCAACGCCAAACCTAAAACATCAGCTTCAGGCATTGAATCAGTGCGTGGAAGAATGGTTGAGATACTGCAGTTGGAGGCCTCGATGATTAACGCCGCCAGTGAGCGTCTGGCTGACGACTGCAGTCGCATCGTAGATGTTTTGGCCTCATGTCGTGGACGAATCTTGCTAACGGGGTTGGGCAAAACGGGGTTCGTTGCCCGAAAGGCGGCAGCCACACTTTGTAGCACGGGAGCTCCGGCAATCTTTCTTCATCCGTCTGAGGCCGTCCACGGCGATCTCGGAATCGTATCTGATCAGGATGTGCTCGTGGCGATGTCCAACAGCGGGGAAACCGAAGAGATTCTTAAGCTGATTGAGTTCATGCGGCGCTGTGGAGTGCCTGTCGTTGCATTGACTGGAAATTTGAAGTCGACGCTGGCCTGTCACAGCAATTTTGTAATCGACTGCCAAGTCTCAAAGGAGGCTGATAAACTTGCGTTAGTGCCAACCTGCAGTACGACGCTAATGTTGGCGGTTACGGACGCTTTGGCGATTGCCGTTATGGAACAGCGTGGCTTCACTGCGGAGGAGTTTGCCCAATATCATCCTGGTGGAACGCTCGGTAAAAAACTTCTGTTGAAAGTAAGCGATGTGATGCACGTCGCCCCTGCGATTCCGGTCGCCGATCAATCTATTACTCTGCGGGATGCAATTGCGTTAGTAAGTCAACACAAATTGGGATGTCTGTTTTTAACGGATAATCGTTCGCAGGTGTCAGGCGTGCTTACTGATGGCGACCTGCGTCGGTGTTTCCAATCATGGCAAGGAAGCATCGAAAAACTAATGGGCTCGGAAGCATCCGCGGTGATGACTCCAGAACCATTAAAGATCGAGAGCAATCAATTGGCGGCGGTTGGGCTGCGTATGATGGAAGATCGCCAGATTACGGTGCTACCGGTGATCGACAACGAAGACTTGGTCGGTGTCGTGCACCTGCATGATCTGATCAAAGCGGGGCTGGCGTAGAAATGGTCCGCTGAATATTTGAGGATCCAATAACGCTCGCAGTAACCGCATGAAATTATTTTGTTGCACATGATCCTGAAAGTGCGCACGATCCACATCCAGATGATTTGCAACTGCTCTGTTCGGTACCGCATGTTGGACCGCAGCCTTGCGAAAGCGATTCGGCGAACTTCTTGAATTTCACTTTCCGGTCGTATGCTTCTGCCAGTTCTTCTGTGAGCGCCTCGATCCGGGCATCTGTATCGCCAAGGAAATAAAAGAAAAGCGACTCTCCATCAAAGAGATGCTCGACGTCTACCAAAGTGACTCGCAGATTGTTTTTGGCAAGTAATTCGCGGCAGGCTTCAAACGCCCGATCACGAAAACGATCAAGACGTTCAATGATCATTTCGTCGTCCGGTGTCGTCGGCCGAAGTAATTCTCCATCGCAGTTTTGCGATTTGGCTGGTGAGAATTCGCCGTCGGCTACATCTTGATGACCGATGTCGCAGACCACCGAACCCCATTCCAAACCTCTATGTGTGCGGCAGATTACCCGCTGATCTCGTGGATACGTACAAAAATCGACTGCCTCGAATGTACCGAGGACGCCCATAAGACCTGTTTTTACAAAATGGAGAGTGCCCACGAGCAGTGAATTCTGGCGAGAGAGAGACGCAAGGTGTGGGATAAATCTTAACAGATTCTTCAAATGCAAAAAGAAGGAGAGCCGCAACTAAAAGTCGCGACCCTCCAACTTCCACCATTGACCACCAAAGATGTACCAATGTTCGAAGCAAACTCCGTACCAGAGTTCGGAGAATTCACACTTCACAATCGCGGTTGCCTGAAAGCCAGTAAAAGCCGAAGTTTGGTCATCGCACACGAACCGTTGGCAGACTGGGTAAAGTTGGATCCTAAGCGAGGAGCCAGAGATATGCACTCAAAGGATGCACCAGTTGCGTAGAAAGAAGCAACATGGTTAATCGCCGGCCCGTGGAATTGCGCTTTCAGACTGTGTTTGGCCGCTTCTTCGATTTCGACTTGCCAATTACTAAATGCGCCGTAAGGGCTAAACGTAAACACCGTTGACTTCGGAATAACCGGAAAAGTTTATGCTTACTTTGACTCCAAAGTGTCCAGCAAGTGGCGGTTTGGAGCTAACAACGTGAACGGTAACCTATTGATTCTCGTACCGCTCGAGTTCGAGGCGGCCGGTTTTTGAAATCGGCATGCTCTCACAGATGTAACGAACAACATTTGTAGTAGGGCCGAACGGCTATGGTTGGAAAGACTGCTACGACTCGTTGAATACGAGCACGCGAGCAAGTTTAACTAGCCAATACGACGTACAGGATAATTTAGCGATGGACTGCTTTTTCTTGGAATCCCTCAAGAACGTGCCTTTGTCTGATGTAGACTCGGCCGCACTTGAACTCCAAGACTTTTTGACACAAAGCGAGGCAGTCCAAAGATGCGATTCCAATATTCCCACAGTCCGCCCCAATTTCGCGCGAAGTCTTCTTCGCGAAATGTGGGACGAGCATACTGGCTAGTCGCATTGATTGCCATGACTTGTGCTGTTTGTCTTCCAACAACAGTAACAGCGTTTCAAACTGTTAAGCCAAACATCGTCTTGATCAACCTTGATGATGCTGATGCGGACATTCTTTCGCTTGATAACCTAGACGCTCACTATCCAACGTTGGCGGCGCTGGCCCGACGTTCTACCGTGTTTACTAACGCTCATGCGACCACGCCGTTTTGTGCGCCAAGTCGAGCTGCGCTATTTACAGGTCAGTATGCCTTCAACAATGGCTGCAAGACGGGCGCCGCTGCGCAATCGATCAGCAACGGGTTTCCCGGTGGCTACCAGCAATATATCACCAACGGTCACGATGATAACGAACTTGGGGTATGGATGCAGAGAGCGGGATACCGCACGATGCACGTCGGTAAATTTCATCATGACGGTTTTGCAAACACAGTGCCGCCCGGTTGGGACGACGTCAGCATCAGCAAGGGAATGAAGTTTTTCAACACGAACAAGTTCACAAACATCGGCGTTCCGAGTGCTCGTGGCTACTTGATCGGCGAAGAGACCTACGTTGCGCATGTTGATCGCGACCATGCCGTCGCAGCGTTAGATAGCCATTTTCGCAGCCGCCCCTCACAGCCTTTCCTGCTCTCACTAGCACCATTTGCCCCGCACACGCCGGACGATCCGGAAGTCACACGCATGGTTGAGCCAAAATACCTCAACTATGCCGAGGACGTTCGCCAGCCGGTAGACGCACCGGACTATAACGAGGTTGACTTTAGCGACAAACCTGAGCACCTACAGCGCCGCGCGTTGAATAACAACGAGAAGGCGTACTACGAACTGGTGTATAAATCACGCTTGAGATCTATGAAAAGCGTCGATGACCAACTGCGCGTGATTTTCGATAAGATCGAAGCCGCGGGGAAGATGGGCAATACCTATATCATTCTCACCAGCGATAACGGGTATCAGTTGGGGCATCATCGCATGTACGCCAAGAAAGATCCGTTTCATCGCAGTACTAATGTACCTTTGATCGCTACCGGCCCAGGCGTAAACAATCAGCAGTTTGGCAATCACCTGATTGCGCATTTGGATATCTGCCCTACGATTTTGCAGTTGGCTGGAGCCGCGATTCCAAGCAGCGTCGATGGAAAGTCGTTCGCAGATTTGATTGGCCAGCCCAACCGCAGCAACGAAGCCAACTGGCAACGGTCAATTATGATCGAGAACTGGGCCGACAAATTTTTGATCGGAAACCGTTTCCCCGTCGTCTATACCGCCGAGCGTTATTATGACGAGATCTATGTCTCTTGGTCAAACGGTCAGCGCGAGTATTATGACCTCAGTACTGATCCTTACCAGTTAGACAATCAGTTTGACTCCTTAAGCGATACAGCCAAGGCCCAGCTGGCGTCTTCTTTAAGGAGCTTTCGCAAGCAGGATGTCAGACCGACGATTACGATGACAAGCCCCGAGCGCGGAGCCGATGTCACAGACCGGATCAGATTTGCGGGTATCATGGAAGATGACTCGGCCGCTGTCGCGTCCCTGCTGACAATCAAGAGCTTCCGAACTGGCAGGTATTTTAACGGTAACTATTGGCAGGAAGATCCTGTACAGATCACTATCCCGGGAGCTGATCCGGGCAGCAATGTGAATGACTGGGAAGAGACAGTTGAGTTATTCTCGGAGACGACCAATAACATCGATTATCTCCAAAGTTGGGTACGCTCCATCGATGATAGCGGTAGGGTTGGCCCAGCTGTGTGGTCAACCAATATCATTCGTGGCAAGTCAATGTTTGCTCGATTCAATCCGACCGTCAATGGTAAGACATTCCAATACACGACGCAGCAGATCAACGGATTTATCGGTGCTTATCCTGACACGAAGATTCGTATCGCCGTCTACAACAGACAAACGGGCCAGTATTTCAATGGCACTACGTTTCAGGACGATTATGTACGTCTGGATGCGGATTTGTTGCCGAACAGACGCTGGCAAAGAAAACTAAATCTGCCAAGCGGTTCATATCGGATCTTTTTGCGGGCAACATCCGGAAAGTTTTATCAGCGCCATACTTTCAAAGCCGACATCCGAGTTAAGTGAACCGATTGGGGCTTGGTCCTGCCAGTATGAGTTAGGCGTGAGGACCGACGTAGAAAGTGGCAATTGCTCGGACTAGGATATCCAAATTGCCCAGCGATTGATGCGGCCGTTCTTTATTGCATCGCGGTTGAATAGAAATCGCCAAGCGTCGGCGTCTCCTCGATGTTTTTTATGGCCAGCCAATTCAATGATTCGGTAGGCGCGAGGCGTGTCCTGCCAATTGCTCGGTTCAAATTCCTCGGTGGGCTCCACTACCATCGCGACAAATTGCTCGTTTCTATTCTTTTTGGTGACTGCTGAATGAAGTGCGGTCATGTTGGCCCCTTAACAATAACGTTGCGGCTAGAGGATGCTCTCATCGTTAAATCCTTTGGGGATTCGAGTCTCTGGCTCGTGTTTAAGTTCATTAAGCTGAACTACGTTAAAGATAGGCGGTCCGTGTGACACGTTAGGTCATCGCGGTGAAGAAAGTTTGCGAATTGTCGCCAAGCTGTCTTTAGATCTCGTTGATAGCATCAAAAAAAGCCACTGACCCGAAAGGAATCAGTGGCTTCAATGCTCTTAGATTGCTTGACTCAACTACTTAAGTGAATCGGAGTCAAACAGTGCTGTTTAGGCTTCGTCAGGAGCAGGTGGAGTGACTTCTCCTTCTTCTTCCTCTTCTGATGAAGGAGCGACAACTTCGCCACCATCAGAAGTTGGCTCGACAGCCCCTTCGATTGCGTTTCCAGCATCAGAAGCAACTTCTGATCCTGCACCATCTGTTGTTGATGTAACAACAGATTCACCAACGCTGACAACCGTTTCGCCATTGATCACAGAGCCTACAGTCAGTGTTTGCTCGCCACCGTAGCTCATGCCGCTGTCGACGATAGCGCCGCCATCAACAACCATTCCGCCGTCGACGACTCCACCGCTACAAGGGCAGTAGCATCCTGAAGATGCAACTGGTGCTGCTTCGTAAGCCATTACTGGTGCACTTTCCACGACAGGTGCGCTTTCCACGATAGGTGCGCTGTAAGCAATCTCTGATTGAACCGGTGCAGCGTAAACCGGAGCACTCACAACAGGTGCACTGTATACAGGTTGTGCAAACTGTGGTTGCTGACAAGACTGGCACTGTGCCATGGCCGCAGACGACCCAACGGCAACAACAGCAGTAACTGCGAAAGCTACAAACTTTTTCATAACATCTCCTCGATCTAGTTTCGATGATTTAACACCGCCAGAAATTTTTAAGCACGTTCCCTGCGACGGGTCCAACAGGTCACTGCGAATATTCGAACTCAAATCTCACCGGAAATCGTCTCGTTGTGGCGGAATGTGAATCTACATTTCGACGGCAACTTTAGCTCTGACGCCGCAACGGTCGGGCTCAAAAGAGCCCCGCGAAAAGGCAGGTCTGACCTCCGGGGATTGAAGTGATAGACTAACGGCGTGTGAAAGGCTGTCAAGTAACAAAAGCCCCTTAATCCGCAGGGATTACCGCCAAAAACAATATCGATTTGACTAAATCCAGTAACCGCCGTGCTAGGTGTCGGGCAAATTGTATCCTCACGTGCCGAGACTGCTTCAGTTCAGAAATGGTCCGTTGCAAAATATGTAAGAATTCAAACACCCCCCGGTGGCGGTGGTGGCCGCCATTAGTTGTCGGGCAAGCTTGGTTTTGCGGTTGGCCGAGTCCGAATCTACATTCGCAAAATCAGCCCAAGGAACAAGAGGGCGCTGGGGACTGAGCTACGATGATGCCAGCATCAACGGTTGGGTAGGCTTCCGTGAAATGGGAGCATGCATTCCGGTTTTTTGATGGAACCCGTTTGCCACTGGAGTTTGAGGAAGTTTTCGGACAAGATATCGGTTGCTTCAGCGGTTCCTAACAATGCACAGATACATTCATGAAAATTCACGCGACGACGATACTAACAGTTCAGAAAAACGACTCGGTCGCTATGGGCGGCGACGGACAAGTTACTCTTGGCAACGCTGTGATGAAAGCGGACGCGATGAAGATCCGCAAACTGCTGGACGGAAAGATTTTGGTGGGTTTTGCGGGCAGTAGTGCCGACGCATTTGCTCTCATGGAACGATTTGAGGCCCAGCTGAAAGATTCGCCCAAGAACGTAGTTCGCGCTGCTACGGAATTGGCCAAGCAATGGAGGATGGACAAAGCCCTACGCCAGCTGGAGGCGCTTCTGACGGTCACCGATGGGAAGCACACCCTGTTGGTAAGTGGGACCGGGGATGTGATCCAACCCACTGATGGAATTATTGGTATTGGATCGGGGGGCAATTACGCGATCGCTGCTGCCCGTGCTTTGGTGCAAAACAGTGAGCTATCAGCCGAAGAAATTGTTAGGAAATCTTTAACCATCGCTGGCGAGATTGACATATACACCAATACGAACATCGTCGTCGAAACACTTGGTTAAACCGTTGTGCGAGTCTCCGGTTCCAGATTCAATTGCTGCGTCAACCAACAGCCACCGTAACAGATACTTTTAATCCTACCTGCTATGACTGAAAACAAATTACAGAACGGTAATGTTGCCACCCCACTAAAACCGTCTGAGATCGTCGTGGAGCTAGATCGCTACATTGTTGGTCAATCTGACGCCAAACGCGCAGTCGCAATCGCCATCCGCAATCGCTGGCGTCGACAGCAGTTGCCTGAAGAGATGCAGGCAGAAGTGTCTCCGAAGAATATTATGATGATCGGTTCGACTGGCGTCGGCAAAACAGAGATCGCTAGACGCTTGGCAAAACTAACGAGCGCTCCGTTCATTAAAGTCGAGGCCACGAAATATACTGAGGTCGGATACTACGGGCGCGATGTGGAATCGATGATCCGCGAACTGCTGGACAACTCGATTTCACTGGTGCGCGATGTGGAGCGTGAAAATGTGAGAAAGCAGGCTGACAAGAAAACCACCGATAAACTTCTCGATCTTCTCTGCCCGCGTCCGGTCTCTTCGAGTCCACCTCTGCATTCCATGCTCGAAGACCAAGAGGATTCATTCGGCGAAACAAACGCTAACGACGACGATTCTCAAGAATCATGGCATCGGACACGATCGAAAATGGAGGCCATGCTTAACGACGGGAAACTCGAGACACGTACCGTCGAGGTTACCGTTGAACACAAATCGACTCCGGTGATGATGGGCGGAATGAACATCGAACAGATGGACGTTGATTTTCAGGGCATGCTGGAGAAAATCATGCCTGCCAACAGGACTCGCCGCGAGGTTCCGGTATCTGAGGCTCGAAAAATCATATTTGAACAACAATGTGATGCCTTGCTTGACGAGGATAAGATCAACAGCAAGGCGATCGATATCGCACAAAACTACGGCATCATCTTTCTCGACGAGATAGACAAAGTTATTGCGTCAGAGGGCAAGTCGGGAGACGTTTCGCGCCAAGGTGTTCAGCGTGATCTACTGCCGATCGTTGAAGGGACTACCGTCCAGACAAAACACGGCTATATCAAGACCGACCACATTCTGTTTATCGCTGCTGGAGCATTTCATCGCAATCAACCCAGCGAACTGATGCCAGAGCTACAGGGACGCTTTCCGATCCGTGTTGAGCTGAATGATCTCACGAAAGAAGACTTCGTTCGGATTCTCACCGAGCCCAAAAACAGTCTGACTCGGCAATACTCCGAACTGTTGGCGACCGAAGGAGTCACCTTAGAGTTTACCGAGGATGGAATCGAAGAACTTGCCAGTGTTGCCTGTAAAGTCAACGAAGAGACAATGAATATTGGAGCCCGCCGACTCTATACGATCTTGGAGCGTCTTCTCGAAGAGCTTAGCTTCGAAGCACCGGATATGAAGATGGGCAGCGTCAGCATCAACGCTGCCTACGTACAGCAACGCCTTGGTGACATCGTTACTGACGAAGACCTCAGTCGGTACATTTTATAGTCGCACTGCGTTACTGTTGGGGGGCCTCTGATGCGTTCAGTTCATACCATTGGCTCGCCGAATCGGCTGGTTGCTCGACCGTCGCGAATGTTTCAATCGCCCTTTTCTGCATCTTTCTTAATCGCCTCGACAACATGGCGCTGGCGATCAGCCCATGGTCGTTGGCTCCCATCTGCAGCAGCAAATTAAGCATGCGACTGTCGATCGAATTGGTGATGACCTCGTCTTCGAAAGACAGAAAGTAACCGACTTCAGACCTTCCGGGAAATTGGGCGGCAAATTCGGCCAACGCTTCGTCTTTTGAACGCATTGGGTGTCGGTCTAGCAACATCAAGGCGAGCGGCGCATCGCACGATTCATCTCCTGAGAACCTACTGTCTATTAAGAACTCAGCAAGCGAGAGATATAAGCGATACGCTTGGTCAGAAGGCGCCGTTCTGTTCTGTTGGAACCACTGGTAATCAAGTGGGCGCGTGATTAATTCGTATTCAAGTTCCCATTGCGATAGTAGATCTTGCACCACAAAAAACTCAGCAGGAAAGTGCAGCGAGAGAATGACTGTCTTGGTTTGGGTTAGCTGTTGCGTCAGCGTTGGCCTGAACAAGCGGTAGAGTGTGGCGCGGTCAACCGCATAGGAGTCGGGGAAAAGATTGTAGTTTCCGAATTTCAGCAGGTCGAACCATGCCATTGACCAAGCCCTCAATTTCTTGCAGTGGCGGTAGACCACCGAGCATAAAAA
>CAYTPS010000012.1:28763-30897 GCA_964439245.1 uncultured Pirellulaceae bacterium
AAGGGCTCACGCGTCTACGTGAACCCAATGATTTTGTCGGCTTCTTAAAGCTCGCCCATCTTACCGCTGATCAACTGAATAAATTCGTCGTTGGTCTTAAAGCGGCTCAACTGGCGCGTCAACTGTTCCATTGCTTCGATATGAGGCATCGTGGTCAGCGTTCGGCGTAGCATCGTAATCGCATTCAATTTCTCCTCGCCCAGCAACAACTCTTCACGGCGAGTCCCTGACTGGCTGATGTCCATTGCCGGCCAGACGCGTCGATCGGCTAGTTTGCGATCTAGGACCAGTTCCATGTTTCCGGTTCCCTTGAACTCCTGAAAGATCAGTTCGTCCATTCGGCTGCCGGTATCAACCAAGGCTGTACCAACAATCGTCAAGGATCCACCTTCCTCAAACGCGCGAGCAGATGAGAACAGCTTTTTGGGGATGTCCATCGCTTTGATGTCCACACCGCCAGACATCGTCCGTCCCGTGTTTCCAACCCACTTGTTGAAAGCACGAGCCAGACGTGTAATCGAGTCCATCAGCAAGAACACGTCGATTCCCATTTCGGCCAATCGTTTACAGCGTTCGATAGTTAGCTGCGATAGACGGACGTGGCTTTCGACATCCTCATCGAGGCTACTGGCGATGACCTCGCCGCCACTGACGTTTCGTTTCATGTCGGTGACTTCTTCCGGTCGTTCGTCGATCAGCAGCACCATCAGCTTTGCTTCCGGATGGTTTTCCGCGATGCCTTGGCTGATGTGTTGCATCATCACGGTCTTACCACTGCGTGGAGGCGCGACAATTAGAGCACGTTGGCCTTTGCCCATTGGAGTCAGCAGATCCATGACGCGAGTGGTCAGCGGTGTTGCCCCCGTCTCTAGCGTGTATCGTTGCTCAGGGTTGATAGGCGTCAACTGATCGAAAGATTTAATCTCCGGGTATTTCTCAGGATCAAGCCCATCAATGTCAGTTAGCTCACGCAGTCGCGGCCCTTGCTGCCGACGTCCGGGTTGGATTTTTCCCGAAAGCATCAACCCAGCGCGAAGACCAAATTTCTCGATCATCGTTCCTGGCACGAACGGATCGGACTGTTCCCGGCTGTAGTTGTTTTCTTTGCTGCGAAGAAATCCGTAGCCGTTGGGATGCATCTCAAGCAGTCCAGTACCTTCGACCAATTCTGCATCATCGAATTCAACTGGCTCGCGATTTTGGCGTCGTGATCGATTGTTTCTGTTGCCGCCATTGCCGCCGCGTCTACGTCGGCTGTTGTTGGAACCGCCTCCACCAGAATTGTTTCCGCCGCCGTTGTTAGAGCGCCTTCGTCGTCGACGACCTCCTCCATTTCCAGAGCCACCACCACTATTGTTGCTGGAGCCGTTGTTACCAGAGCCGCTGTTTTGCGAACTGCCAGAATCGCCTGAACGATTTGAGTCACGGTTTTCACCGCCTGCTTCATCAACAGAAGTGTTACCGCCTCGGCGAGTACGTTTCTTTGCCATAATTTATCGGGGTCCTGATCTTTAGAGAGATATCCAGGGTGTTGTAGATACTTGCCGTCAAAAGCAAGCTTCATTAAATGTCGTATTGTTCACCGGCACAAATCGTCAGAGTCCGGGGCCGTTGGGTCGAATTGATCGAGGCAAATTTAGCCTCCATCGATCAAACGACGGACCGGGGGTCGCGAAGGTTGCTGCGGTACAGCGTTTCACTATCGATCGATGCGAAAACCAGTAACTAAAGTGAAGCAAAGAATCTAAGCTTTCAAATTTGCCGAGCCTTCGAAACCAATGCCGTTTTTCGGCATAGAAAATCTAGCTGTTCGACAAACCAACTTCAACAACGTTGAATGGGGAACCGCCAATACGAAGGTCGGCGATTTCGAGTTGTCATATTCTTCAATGAATGAATTCTGATGCCGGTATAAAACCATTGTCAACAAATAGTTAACATCTCGACAGACAAAGGGGTCGTTAACGATTGATCAATCAAGACCAATACGACCAGGCGTGTGACTGTTTGAGCCTGCTGTTTGTCATACCGGCAAAAGCCGCCAAGCAGAGCTATGAACAATCAGTTCCAATCAAAATCATCAAAACGTAATCAAGACAATTCAACCGTCTTTGATTGGCCGTTTGGATGGGGA
>CAYTPS010000013.1:0-2472 GCA_964439245.1 uncultured Pirellulaceae bacterium
AAGAGTCGACGCGTGAGGTTGTCGAGGGTTCTGAACTGGCTACTCAGGCTGGTCAGACTCTGAACGAGATTGATACCGTGTCTCAGCAGTTGGAATACTTGATTTCAGAAGTGTCTTCTTCTGCGACCGAGCAGGCCAATGCTGCGACAGAGATTGCGACAACAATGACGCGAATTTCTGAAACCACTAAGCAATCGGCTGAGAAGTCACGTACTGCGACGCAGTCGGTTAGCCAGCTATCTGGTCTTGCGAATCAGCTTCGTGAATCTGTGGCTCAGTTCAACGTTGGTGATGAAGCCAAAGTTGAGGCGGCTCTGCTGTCTGAGATCAACGCTATGGTTGATTCAGCTGATTCTACCTCAGAGTCTACCGGCTTTGAGGCTGAGACAAAGAATCCAAGTGAAACTGTCAACTAAACCAGACGGTTTCTTCGGGACAAACTCGTGGTTGAATCCAATGGGAATCAAACACTAAAGATTACCGAACTCGCGCTGACAAAACTCAACATTTTGTCAGCGTCGTTCGGGCGATCTTTCCCGCAACGCAGGCTTCAACGCTCGAGTTGCCACAACTTCTAATCCAAACAAGATCTCCATCTTTAAAACCTATCCCCACGTCAACGGTTTGACAGGAAAACGCTATGTCTGAAAACAGCAGTATCGACCTTCAGGAAGTCATCGACCAACTCAATGCTGGTGACAATATGTCCCCCGAATTGGTTGAGATCTTTAGCGAAGAGGCCGAAGAACACATGCGGACCATCTACGCTGGTCTGGACAGAATCCGCGACAATAGCGATGACACTGACGCACTTGGCGACATCCGTCGGGCAGCTCATACACTCAAGGGAGCCGCAGGTGCTGTTGGTGTAGAAGCTGTTACACGTCTTTCACACCGAATGGAAGATTTGTTGGATCATCTGGCCGAGAACAAATTGTCGCCCAGCGAATCGCAGGTGGCGTTGATGCTTTCGACCGCTGACCAGCTGGAAGATATCACCACAGGTGAAATTAACGTCGACGCGACCGCTGCGACTCTGGTGGAAATCTACCAGAGTTATCAAAACGAAATGCAGCTGGTGTCAGATGGTACGGTTGCAACAGACGCTGTCGATGCAAGCGAGGCTGGTGCAGATGCCGCTGCTGTCGTTGAAGAAGCAGTAGAGGATGGCGCTGAAGAGGTGGCAGTAACGGCGCCAGTGGCCAATGTCAGCGAAGAAGAAGTTGTTAAACAGCTTCGTGCTGGAAGCAACATGGATCCAGAGTTGGTTGAGATCTTTGGCGAAGAGGCTGAAGACCACATGCGAACCATCTATGATGGACTTGATCGGTTGCGCGTCGATAGCAACGACATGGTTGCCCTTGGTGACATCCGACGGGCTTCTCATACTCTCAAGGGTGCCGCTGGTGCTGTGGGCTTTGAATCCGTTACTCGCCTCTCGCATCGCATGGAGGATCTCTTGGATCATCTGGCCGAAAACAAGCTGACGGCCAACGATCGGCAAATCGAATTGCTATTAACAACCGCCGATCAATTACAGGATCTGACGACGACGGAAGTCGATTTCGACCAAGCGACCAAGAACATGGTTGCAATCTATACGTCTTACCAAAACGAAATGGCAGCCTTGGGCGTTTCTTCTCCGGCTGAAGCGACCGATGAAGTTGTGACAGAAGAAGCCGTCGCAGATGTGGCGGCAGAGGAGACTGCCGTTGAGGAGGTCGCCGCCGAAGTCAAGCCAGAGGACAAATCGGTTGCCAAACCTGTCGCCGCGACTAAGGAAGCAACGCAATACTTGCGAGTTCCGATCGAACGCCTCGACAACCTCGTGGCTCTTGTTGGTGAGATGATCGTTAATCGTTCGGCTTTCCACCAGCGTTTGGCCGACCTTGAGTCGCGTATCGAAGATATGGGCACGGCTTTGTCTCGTTTCCGCGGCGTAGCGATTGATGTGGAAACTCGATACAGTGTGGAAGCCCTGAAAAGTGGAACACGCGATGCAAGCGGCGTACAGCGTGGAGCACGTGTCAGCAAGCTGCTCACAGGCAACGAAGAAAGAACTGGCGAATTTGATTCTCTAGAATTTGATCGATACACCGAATTCCATCTATTGGCTAGAACATTGTCCGAAGCCACCAACGATGTCGCGGTTATCACGAGTGAATTTCGTAACCTGCACGGCGACTTCGATTCACTTCTCGGACGCCAACAGCGGCTGAATCGTGATGCTCAGGACAGCCTGATGCAGATTCGCATGGTTCCCGTTAGCAATATCGCCAACCGTTTGGATCGAACGGTGCGGTCGGTGTCGAACAAATTGGGCAAGAAAGTTGATTTGGTCATCGAAGGCGAAGCCACGGAACTTGATAAAACTGTGCTCGAAGAGATCACCGATCCACTGTTGCACTTGATTCGCAACGGACTCGATCATGGTGTCGAAACACCTGAGGCACGGCGCAAGGCAGGTAAGTC
>CAYTPS010000013.1:2482-10312 GCA_964439245.1 uncultured Pirellulaceae bacterium
GTCCTCAAGGTAGAAGCCCTCAATCAGGGTACGCAAGTTACAATTCGCGTTAGCGATGACGGAAACGGACTGGATCTCGAGAAGATTCGCAAAAAGGCCGTCGAACGTGGGATGATCACGGAAGATCAAAAGCTGTCCAAAGAGGAAATGCATTCGTTGATCTTCCTGCCCGGTTTCAGTACTGCTGCATCGTTGACCGATGTGTCGGGGCGCGGCGTCGGCATGGACGTGGTTCGCGATGCTGTCCAGCGTCTTAAAGGAACCATCTCTGTCGACAGTGTCCAGGGAGAAGGATCAACATTTACAATTCACCTGCCGACTTCATTGGCGGTGTCCCGTGCTCTGTTGATCGAGTCGTGCGGACATACGTTTGCGATTCCTATGCAGGCGGTGCAAAAGATCTTGCGTTTGGATCCAAAAGCAATCAGCTTCGTTGGCGATCAGCCGATCGTCAATCTCGGTGATCACACACAAAAGATTGCTGACATGGGCATTCACCAACAGTTGCGAACCAACGACCAGGAAATCTTTAAGCAGACCAAGCCGATGCTTCTGATTCGCGAGGGTGACGACAGTATTGCAATCACCGTTGATGACGTATTCGGTGGTCAGGATATCGTGGTCAAGACCCTTGGCGACCACTTGGTCGATGTGCCGGGGCTCATTGGTGCGACGGTCGCTGGTGATGGTACCGTCATTCCAATTCTCGATCCGGCTGAACTTGTCGGACAGAGAAAGGCTCAGCCCGTCTCGAGGTCGTTCAGCGAGAATGTCGAACGTGCCGTCGTCGATCGGCGAAAGACGGCAATGGTTATCGACGATTCGATTTCTGTCCGCCGTGTGACGACCAACCTGCTACGTTCTGCTGGTTGGGATGTGATTGTCGCCAAAGATGGCGTTGACGCTCTAGAGCAACTTGCGGCGGCCGACACTCCACCGGAAGTCTTCCTGTGCGATATGGAAATGCCTCGGATGGACGGTATCGAATTGGTTGGACGACTCCGCAACATGCCAGAATTTACCAATACACCAGTGGTGATGGTGACGTCTCGTGCCGGTGAAAAACATCGAAAGCTTGCCGCCGATGCGGGAGCCAACGAACACGTGGTCAAGCCGTTTAACGATGACCAGTTGATTTCGTTGATTACCGACATGGTCAATACGGCTCGTGAAACTATCGGAGCGTAAGGGCCTATTGTCCAAGTGCCTATTGCCAATCGGCTTTCCCCCAGATGTACTAATCCAATACTCCGTGAATTAACATGACAACAACTACTTCCAACACGACGACTTCTATGGAAGTCGCCCTGCCCCAAAAGGGTCTGAAGCAGGTTTCTATCTGTGCTTCAGGTGGGTTTCAGTTTTCGCTACCCACGGAGTTTCTCGCTGGTGTGTACCAAGTCTCTCGGGAACAGATGGCCGAAGATCTGGAAATCGTTGACACCCCTGAAGGTAAAATGCCAGTTATCTCCGCTGCAAAGTTGTTTGCTGATGAACTTGGCTTTGACCTCAAGCCATCCAAGAAAGAACGGGACTTAGTGGCCATTCGCGCCGAAGGGACAACTGTCGCATTAAGGGTCGAGGACATTTCTCGACCGGTAACGTTACCTGAAAACGGCTGGCATAAACTTCCACCAGTTGCCAATCCTAATGACAAACGAGGTGTCATCTCCGCGATTGCTGCAATCAATCCGGAGGCAGACGACCCAAACGAGGCCTTGTCTTTGGTGATGAACCCGCTGAGAGCGTTGGGGATTGATTCCGAACAAGACGCGTCAGAGACTCCAGTTGCGTCGCCCAAGCGCACACGTGGCACTATCGAACCTCAGCGTCGCGGAAGTGGACAGTTGTTGGCGTTTGTTCCGGAAAATGTTCCCCGCCAAGACTTAAATTTTGTCTTTTGCCTTCCTCTGGCAGCCGTTGCGGAGGTTGTGACGAATCATGAATTGTTTGATTCACCGCTCAATGGAGACGCTTTCAAGGGCTTTATTCTTTGGCGTCGACTCCCGATCCCGGTTGTTAACCTTGGTGTCTGTTTTGGTTTGGAAAAGAACGATGGCGATCGGCGAGGGAGAAATCGGACCCGCCGATTAGTGATCGCTCGTGCCAGTGGGCACAGACACATTGCGTTCTATACGCAAACGCAAATGCACTCCATGAACACCCCAACATCGACTCCCGTCGAATTTCCCTCTGTTGAAGGCGGACCGATGTTGGGATCTTTCAAAACCGAATTCGGGTCGATGGTTATCCCTGACCTAGATCGAATTCTCGAGGGGAATTTCTAATTGGCTCGGTTGTTCGCCGAAATGTGGACAAGATTCGATTATCAACTTAGTTGACTGACTAGCCGATGAATCTTCGGAACTCTCGATTTGATTCCTTGATCGCCTGTTGAAGTTTCTCAAACAAAGGACTGGCCGCTTCCGAATCTGCCAGACGATTTTCCCCCGTGATTTCCAATTCGCCGGCAAGTCTTGCGACAGTGAGGGCACCTAAATGTCCGGCCGCTCCCTTAAGTGAATGAGCGCTCAGTCGCAGTTGAGCGCTGTTTCCCGATTCGATTGCCGCGCCGACTTTGGCAAGCATCGAAGACTGCTCCGAAAGAAAGACGCCGACGAGGTCCTTTAACAATTCTTGGTCGCCGCCAACGGTCTCAAAGGCATGCTGCCAGTTAATAATGGTTTGGCCGGTTTGAGTAGTTTGCTCTGGACGGTCTGCTGTGGGGCGCCGCGTTCCAGTTTGTTGGCTGATTGCCTGTCTCAGTTTACCGATACGAATGGGTTTGGAAATGTATTCGTCCATGCCGGCCGCCAGGCAGCGTTCCCGATCTACGGCCCCCGCATGAGCGGTTAGCGCGATGATGGGCGTATGATTGCCGTTGGCACGCTCGTATTCTCGGATCTTTCTGGTTGCTTCATATCCATCCATCGCTGGCATCTGCACGTCCATCAACACAATGTCGAATGGTTTGGCGAAGAAGAACTCGACTGCCTGTTGCCCGTCGGATGCGACTGATACGTGGTGGCCCTCTTTTTCCAGAAGAGCGATGGCAAGTTTTTGATTGATCAAATTGTCTTCGGCCAACAATATTCGCAGTTTTTTGCCCGGTCCATCCTCTAGAACGCGCGAGCCAGAGTCGAACGAACCGGCAGACGTCTGAGTCGTC
The DNA here is from genome assembly GCA_964439245.1 of uncultured Pirellulaceae bacterium. Classification (GTDB taxonomy): domain Bacteria; phylum Planctomycetota; class Planctomycetia; order Pirellulales; family Pirellulaceae; genus Mariniblastus. The sequence continues at coordinate 5,652 of CAYTPS010000013.1, forward strand.
TGATAGTCAGTGATTTTCAACGCGTTGAGTAGGGCTATTTTAAGATTTGCACGCGTCACGGGGTGAGCAACTTGGAATTCGACAAATCCGATACCCGACGGACGACCCGTTTGGGGTACTAACTGAACCATCGTCGCTTGCTTCGAAGAGGGCAGTGCGTCGCTTTGCTGTTGCAGTTGCTTGGCAGTGCCATCGCCCAAAACCATGTCGGCGACAATGACGTTGAACTCTTCACCAGCTGCCAGATAACCTTTCAGTTTCTTTAACGCTCCGCTGATGGAATAGGTAGACGTATTCCTGATTCCGATGTCATCCAACAGATGCACAATTGCAGATCTCCGCGATTCATTCTCGATGACGACCAATGCCCGGTACTGTTTCAGCCGCTGAGAACTGCCCTCTCGGGTTTTCGATTCTGATTCTGTATCAAGTGGTTGGGCAGGAGTGAATTTTGCCACAAATTGGAAACAACTGCCTTCTCCCGCCTGGCTGCTGACATCAATTGATCCTCCCATCAGTTCAACCAGTTTTTGAGAGATGGCCAGCCCCAATCCCGTGCCGCCGAACTGCCGAGTAATCGAAGTGTCGGCTTGGTCAAATTCTTGAAAGATAGTCTCCAAATTCTTTTGCTCGATTCCGATTCCGGTGTCGTGCACCGCAAATCGAACGGCAACATTTTCAGCCGTTTGTTCAACCAACGAAACGGAAACTCGTATTTCCCCTTTCTGCGTGAACTTTACTGCGTTGCTCACAAGATTAATAATCACCTGCCGCAGTCTTACACCATCGCCAATCACGGTGGTTGGTACGTTGTGGTCAAATTCGGTAATCAGTTTCAGTTTCTTTTCATCAGCCTTAAACTGCAGCAGGCTTGCCACGTCGCCTACAATTTGTTCGATCTCGATTGGGGATTTCTCAAGTTCGATTTTGCCGGACTCAATTTTGGAGAAGTCCAAGATATCATTGATCAGCGTAAGCAATGCTTCGCCTGACTCTGAGATCATTTCCACGTACTCGCGCTGCTGTCGGTCTGTGATCGATTCCAGCAGGAGTCCGGACATTCCCAAGATTCCGTTCATCGGCGTGCGAATCTCGTGACTGACGTTTGCCAAAAAATCGCTCTTCGCTCGACTAGCCGATTCGGCCATTTCTTTCGCACGCAGAAGTTCTGCTTCGGCAAGGTGACGGTCTGTTACATCCCAGTACATGCCCTGTATTCCTTGGGCGTTTCCGTCAGCATCTTTTACCGGAGCTTTCAACACCTCGATAAAACTTTCCTTACCGTCAGGGCTCAGATATTTTTCTATGTCTCGAAACGTTTCGCCAGTCTTCATGATGGTCTGGTCGTCACGGCTATATTTGGCGGCCAGTTCAGCATCGAACAAGTCTTCGTCGCGCTTGCCGATTAAATCCTCGAGCTTTGCCCCTAAACCGTCGCAGAATCTTTGGTTGGCAAATACAAAACGCCCTTTGTAGTCCTTTCTAAAAACGCTAATCGGAAGACTCTCTACCAACGAAAGATAAATCGCTTGAGATTCAGACAGTCGCCGTTCCGCCGCAATGCGTTCGGTCACGTCACGAGCGACTGCGGTGATCAACATCGATTTAGAGTCTTGCGAATCTTCACCAGCCGAATTGCCGCTCGACGGCGTTTGGGTATCGCTGTTGGCGGAAAAGGTAATTTTCAACGACCGATCTTTTGAGTTCCCTTTTGCGATCTGAATAGTCTGTTGAAATGCTCCGATGGCTTGAATGCGTTTTAGATTTGACCTGAGAATTAGTCGGTCATTGTGTTCGACGGTATCTAACCAAACCGAAAGCGGTAGCGATACCCCGTCTTTCCAGGTTTCTTTGTTGCCTCCAGAGAATAGTTCACTGGAAGCGTCGTTAAAAAAGACGATCGCATCTTGCTCCAGCGAGATGATCCACACAAGATCACTGACTTGGTTGAGCAAGCGTTTGAAGGTCGAATTTGAAAAAACAGATGGCATGATATGTTTCTAGGCCACTGATTTTGATGGAGAGTGCTTGATACTCGTTCAGCCGAACACTCTACATTGTAGCGAATTCTAAAGCCCGATATGCGCATTTGATAAGAATTGCTCGATCCAGAAGATCTACGCTGTCCAAAACTAACGGAAGTTTCTCACCAAGCTACAAGGTCGACAACGAGGGTAAAATAGAGAGAAAACATCTACGTTTAGTTTAACGGCTTGAGACTGCTTTGCATCCGTTTGTTGTGAGTTTGTTTCTCGGATCTCCACGTTGGCGAAAACGCTAATTCAGATTCGGGTCTGCATCCGTCGGCAGTGGGATATCAACGACTGAGGCGGAAAATGTTTCACAGACGTGGGACCATAGTTCTGGATCATCAGAAAACACATGTTCGGAATTTGCCTCGATGACCATCCATCCGCCAGCATCAATTTCCGATTCGAGTTGCTGCGGAGCCCAGCCAGAATAACCAGTGAAGATACGGAAACGACCTTCCTCCGCCCTGACGATCTGATTGACTTCTCTGCCGTCGACCGACATATACACGCCGGGAATGACTTTTTCCTCGGAGAGTGTCTCGTCATCATGCAATGCGATTAACGGACCGTCGACGGGACCACCGACGCTGATCTTCACATCCTCACGCACCGTGCCGGGGAAATCCTCAAAGCTTTCGACGCCATTTTTCCAAGCCTCTCGCACGGTGACATCCGTCACTCGGTTAAGTACTACTCCACTGGCCCCAAACTGGTCATGGTGCAACATCAGAACGACAGAACGAAAGAAGTTTCCGTCCTCAAGATCGGGAACCGCAATCAACAAATTTCCGGTAAGGTTTTCCATATGTTTATCGTATCCCAAAATGCGGGCGCGGCAACTCTGCTACTGCAACAACATCTTCGAGCGGGATTTAGCGCACTGCGCTAGTGTCCGACCGACTCTTCATCCACAAACCAATTGATGTAATTGGCTGGCTACGTCATCGACGCTCAAGATGCCTATAATAATAGCCGCAGCGGTCAAAGCCTGTTAACCAAAAACATTCCCCCGAGGCTCCTCATGTCTGAAGACCTTTCGCAAGAAGCACTGCGTTTGTTGCATCAACAGAATTCTGCTGCGCTGGCAACGCATTCGGTGGCCACAGCCGGATTTCCGTTTGTCTCCGCGGCACCTTACGCGCTCAACGAAAAAGGCAATTGCGTTTTCCTGTTTAGCGCGCTATCAACGCATTCCAAGAATCTACGTGCAAATGATCAAGCTTCGCTATTGGTCACGGGTAACTCAGGTGACCTTTCCGAGGCCAGACTAACGCTCCAAGGGAACGTTAGACCCGTCGCCGAAGCGCAGTCGAACGCTGCAAAAACAAAATACGTCGAGATCCACCCCGCTGCCGCACAGTGGGCCAACTTTGGGGATTTCTCAATGATGGAACTAATCCCCGTCGCCTGCTACTTCGTCGGAGGATTCGGAAAGATGGGATGGATAAAATCAGATCAGTGGAATACGTGACCGCATCTATTTCAGCCGTTTCAATCCCCGTCGTGATCTGGATTGCTGGACATGTTCCCAGACCTGCGAATCAGACTTTAACAGTTTGATCAGCTGAGATGTTGACACAGCCAATGCTTCTGCGGCTGGGGGCATCTCGTGGTCGAATCGCTCTAATTGATCGAGCGCATCAACGAGAACCAATGGAAAGTCTGCATGAGCAGTGTTCACGCTTATCTTTCGACTCTTGACACGAGACTGCCATACTTTCCCCGGCGATTCGGGAAGAGGAACCGATCGAACTTCGATGGCCAATCGCACTTTCAGTCGAAAAAGGGCCGCCACCAGGTTCGCGTGTTGACTTCTTTTTTCGCTGGCTTGCCCCACAAGTTGAGTGGGATCGTGCTTGATTACGATTGCCGTTTCAACTTTGTTGCGATGCTGACCGCCCGGACCGCTGGCACGCGTGCGTTGGACGGTGCACTGTTTTTGAAGTTCGTCGTCGCTCAAGTTGACGGGATGCATAACGCGTGTTTGGTAGACCAATCGTATGGACAAAAGCAGGGGGATTAGACAAGCGTCCCATTTTTTCTAGCGGGGTTTGGGACGCGTCTTCAATTAGTTTACAATAGAATTCCCTGCAGGCCTGTTGCCGGCCGATCTTTTTTTCCTTTCCAACCACCCAGACAAAAATGCTTGAGAGCCTCGGGCCGTACCAGTTTGAAAATGTCCTTGGACGCGGCGGCATGGGAACTGTATTTCGTGGCGTGCATGAAGAGTCCGGAGACGTCCACGCGGTCAAAGTGCTGGCTCCGCAATATGCCGACGATGAACATTTTCGAGGGAGGTTTGAGTCTGAGATCAAGGCGATGATGACGCTGGACCATCCCAACATTGTTCGACTGATTAGTTATGGGCAAGACGACGGGAATCTGTTTTTTGCGATGGAATTGGTCAAAGGAAAAAGCCTCTACGACATGCAGCGTAGCGGACACATTTTTACTTGGCCCGAGTGCTTACAAATCGCTGGAGACATCTGCAAGGGCCTCAAGCACGCGCACGACCGAGGTATTATTCACCGTGATCTCAAACCGGGAAACTTGTTGATGACCGAAAAAGGCATCGTGAAGATTACCGATTTTGGAATCGCAAAACGCTACGGTGGATCTCATCATACC
>CAYTPS010000013.1:10322-14320 GCA_964439245.1 uncultured Pirellulaceae bacterium
AGCCAAGGGCGAGCCAGTCACTGCCCGGAGCGACATCTATTCGTTGGGGACTGTGCTGTTCACTTTGATGTCAGGCAAACCACCGTTTTCTGCTAACTCGATGGAAGAGTCATTCCGTAATTTGACGCGCGTGCCTGTTCCAAAAATTAGCTCCAAAGTTGCCAACGTACCGCCCGAGGTTGAAGCATTGCTGGCGTCAATGCTTGAGAAGAAGCCTGAAAAACGTATCGGAACTGCTCAGGCGGCTCTGTTTAAGATTAGGGCGATTTCCGAGGGGTTGAAACAGGAAAGCGAAGCCAAAACGGCGCATGGCGTGCCACCCAGTCTAGGCGAAATCAAAGTTGGAGGCTCTAGCGACTCTGATGCGGAATCGTCGCACGATTTGATTGAAGTCTCCGATCCTAAGCCCCGCGAGAAGCAAGATGATGGGCTACCCCCAACGCGAATACGTTTTGAAGGTTCCAAGACAATTCAAGCAGACACCTCTATCGCTCCAAATGCCCAGGAGAAAGATGTCGGGTTGGCCAATTCAAAAACCAAAGCCGAACCTAAATCAGTTTCCAAACCAGTTGTAGAGTCTCACAAACCCAAAGCCGCTCGAACCAAAAAAAGCGGTGTCCGCAAGAGAAAGGGGCGGAAGATTGATTCTCCGGGCGAAGACTACTTCAAACCTGTGACGCCTGAGGACCGCGCTGCATTGCAAATTGACTCCGATTCCGAAGTACATTCCACTACGAAGTGGCCGCTGGCTCTCCTACTGTTGGTTACTGTTGGGGCGGCCGTGATTGGAACTTGGTTCGCGACAAAGAATCCTTCGGCGGACGAACTTTACGCGACGATTCAGGGCTCCGTAAAATTCCCCGAAGAGGTTGTTGATGAAACGGAGAACTTCATGCGACTTTACAAGTCCGATGAGCGTTATGGCGAAGTCGAGCTGCTAAATGAAGTAGGCCAATCGATCAAGGACTACAGTAGCCTCGTCAAACGTTTGTCAGTGCGTGCCAGAATCCCCGGTGATTCTCGGTTGACCGAGATCGAAGACCAGTTTATGAAAATTGTCGCGCTGGGCGAATCGGATCCGACAAAGGCTGATGCAAAGATGGAAGCGTTTATCAACGTCCACTCAAAATCCGGCAGCCTTTCTGTTCGAGATTTTGATTGCGTAAAAGCCGCTGAAGGATTTCGAATCAAGATTGTTGGGGCAGAGGACCGTCAGGTCGAAAGGCACATAAGAGGCATCAACACTTCGATCAATAAAGCGGCGAAATCTGCTCCTCAAGAAGCGCGGGAATTGTATGCTTCTCTAGTGAAACTGTACATTGACGACAACTGGGGAGAACGTGACGCCGAACGCATCGCACTACTAAAAAAGATCAAAGGTCTCTACGACGCTACGGAGAAGCCAGAACCGGAAGAAGAGTCCGAGACGGAGGAGTCGGCGGAATTGGAAGAGACGGGCGAGGCTTCAGAGACCGACGGCCAGTAGCCTCAAAAGTAATCAGTGGCAGTCGCCTGCCCGGCGATACCGCCGAAAATAACCTATCGACAGGAGGTGCAACCCTCTTCCTCTGGACAGGTAGCTTCATCTCCGTCCTCGCAACGTCCACGCTTGCCTTTCTTCCAGGCGCTAGAGAATACGTCTCGACGTGCCTGGCGGGTGTCGCGACATGCGGCTGTTCCCTTTTTACAACAGCCACCTTCGCAGAAGTTGCAGTCTTCGCCTGCGTCGCCAGATTTTAACCACCGGATACCAAGGTGCCCTTTATTGGCTTTAAGGCCGCCGCATCCGCATTTGAATTTCATGTCTTTGAACTTGCAGAATTTTGACCACTCGTCGCAACAATCGTCTTTGTCGACTCCAAAGAAATCCTTGTTCTTGACGACAGCGTAGACTTCTGCCGGTTCTTCGGTCCAAGTTTCCGATTCGTAGCCATCATTATAGATTTCAGATGACGTTTCGATTACCGATGAATCGTATTCTTCATTGGCCGTAGCGGAATCGTAAGCCGGCATGGCCGATGCGTCAGCCTCGTAGCTATATTCATCTTCGTACTGCACACCAGCTGCAGGTGCGGATTCCGTTGGTAAAGCATCGGACGTTTTACTCTCCACCCATACCCCTGCTGACCCTACATTGTAGTATGCTGTCGAATCTTGCGCCGATACATTCGACGCCAGAAATAGCACGTTCAAAAGGCAAAGGTAAGCAACCAGTTTTAGAAGCCAATTCACGGAGGAGCGAAGGTTTAAAGTCATTGTTTTTCAGCTTGAAGGATCTACGGTAAATTTTGGGCTGGCACTGACAAGCTTTCGAAATATCGGACCCCAACAACATGAAAAATGATTAACTTTGAATCAACCAGTCTTATCGCCAAGAAACGCAGGCTTTCGTCAAACATGAATCTTACCTCAACCGTTAAACTCGATGACCACCAACGGGCTACTTGGACGTTCCCCTTTTATCCTCTAATGCGGAGAAATCACCATGTATCGCGCGAAATCCTTCAGTCGTTCTATCTCCGACGTCTTTGGCAGATCTACTTGGGTCATCGGTTGTTTGTTGGCCGTTTTTCAATCTGGCTGTTCGGGCGGGGAACCGGTGGCTCAGCTGCCAAATGAAGATCAGGTGACTTTTGTCAACCAAACTGCGACGCTTGCACCGGTCACGGAATCGGATTGGCCACAGATTCGTGGAATTGGAGGCGCGGGGCGTTCAGCTGGCGAATCGGTAGATGAGAGGGGCCTGAGAAAGTTTGGTCGGCGCAAGTGGGGGCCGGTTTCTCAAGTCCGATTCTGTTTGGACAGTACTTGTTCATCGTCCATCGCAGCGGCGGAGGGAGCCAGGCAATGACGGCCGACTTGAGGTCTGCTGATACTGGAAAACTCGTTTGGCGACAGGAACTAAAGTGCAACTATGGGAATGGGGAAATGGATGGCGACCCGGGACCCAAAGCGACCCCCGTATACGAAGACGGAAAAATCTTTGTCTATGATCCAGCTGGCACAATGTTTTGCTTAGATGCCCTCGACGGCAATACCGTTTGGCAGAAAGATCTAGCCGAAAAATACGGGACGAACAAAGGTTACTTTGGCATTGGGACATCGCCGATTGTGTGCGGCGACAAGGTTGTCGTTAATGCTGGTGGACGAGATGCGAGTGTTGTTGCGCTCGACAAGAAAACAGGAGACGAAGCATGGGCTGTGTTCGATGATCGAGCGAGTTACTCGTCGCCAGTTCAGTTGACCATCGACAACAAACAGGTCGTGGTCGTGGTCACGCGCCTGCACGTCATTGGCATCGAAGTAAGCAGTGGTAAGCTGGCTTTCAAAATGCGTTTTGGAAAAACCGGGCCTACAGCAATTGGGGCCATGCCCGTGGTGTTGGACGACAAAGTCTTCATTAACGGGGCTTACAACGTTGGCGGCAAAACGCTGGCTCTCTCCGGTGGCGAAAAATCGTTTGGGGATGACGGCTTCGAACCAAAAACGATGTGGTCTGATCCGAAGGTGTTTGCCAGTCAATATTCGACGCCCGTTGAGCACGAAGGTCTCTTGTACGGAACGTCGGGGCGTGAGGACTTTCGCAATGGATCCTTCCGCTGTTTCGATCCGCTGACCGGCCAGCTGAAATGGACACAGCCAGATGTGCCAGTTGGACACAGCCTATTGATTCAAGGGCGGATCGTCTTTTTGGATCACAAATCCAATTTGCGGTTGATTGAGCCGTCGTCAGATAGATATAAACAGCTTGCCGAATTCAAGTTGTATCGTTCGGCGTCAAAAACAATTCCAGCAATGGCCAACGGACGACTGTACACACGCAGCGACGGAACCAATGCAACGTTGGATTGTTGGAGTTTGAATTAAACAAAAGATTGACTCGGTTTGTTTGGCGTTCTTAATATCAATAAACCTGCTGGCGTAACCTCGCGGAGCGTCGTCAACAATGTATGCGCTTGTGTGCCCCACAAAACCAAAGTTGGGCATTGTGGTACACT
>CAYTPS010000013.1:14330-16441 GCA_964439245.1 uncultured Pirellulaceae bacterium
TGGGCCAGCAACGCGCTTAATCAAGTTTGGCCAGTTCGCCGAAAAGCGTTACGAAGGAACGTTCCGATTTGGTCTGACCAGTGACACAGAAGACATAAGTGGAAACGTCGAGGTGGCCGAGGGACCGACACTGACAGCGGCGGATGTAGAGAGCGTGCTGGCCGAGTTCACCGGAACGATCGAACAGTTGCCCCCTCGTTTTTCAGCGCTGCGAGTAAAGGGGAAACGCGCCTACGAACTGGCTCGTAAGGGAGAGGAAGTAAATCTCGAACCTCGTCCAATCCAGATCCACGAAATCACGCTCACCGATTTCTCTTGGCCAGATTTTCGACTGTCGATTCGCTGCGGCAGCGGAACTTACGTCCGTTCACTTGGCCGCGACATCGCGTTAAGGCTCGGTGCACATGCAGTAATGACCGAACTTACGCGCACGGGCATCGGTGCACAGAATCTTGAGGACGCGCTGGAATTGGATTCACTATCAAGGGATTCGATTCGCAAGCAATTTTTACCGGGGCAGTTTCTTATTGGTGACATGCCGCGCACTGTAATTGAGGACGAGGAGATCATCTCTTTGTCCGACGGTCAACCCGTGGAGAGAAAGTATCCCGGTGGCGCGGTCGCGCAAGGCGAAATTGCGGGGATCGACCGTCAAGAAAGATTGATCGCGATTCTGCAGCCGTGGCGGTACGACTACTTCACGCCAAGGATTAACTTTTCCAAGTATTGGAAGAATCTATCGACCTAATCCCTGCTGGCTGGAAAGAACTTAGCCTGGTCTCTTCCGATTACGCTTTCTCCGGTGAACTCGAGTTTGAAAACAAAAATGTGGTAGATGCTTCTTGAGAGAGTTTTCAAGTGATGCGAGCAATTTTTGCTATCGGACGATTCGCAATCTAATTTACAAACGCCTATACTATCACCGCGGCTGAACTGACTACTGGAACTTTGGGAGAGTCCAATGGCTTCTTTTGAACTAAGTCTCCGTCTTTGTTGCCCACTTCCAAAACTTATATTGGCATGTCTGTTTTTTGTAGTTGCGGCGGTTCTACCGGTGTTTGCTCTTGCGCAGGTAGACTCTGAAGTCGGTGAGATCGGTGGGTCAAAGTTAGGTCCAAACGTTGTCGTCGAAGACAACACAAAGTCCGAACAACCAACGGATCTGCAAGGCGGCATCACCGAAGATGACTTTCAACCATTGATCGACTTGATTCAGTCGGTGATCGGTTCAGATACTTGGGACGACGCTGGTGGTGAGGGTAGTCTCATCGCCTACCCCGCTGGCGTCTACGTGGATGCGTCTGGTTTACGTAAGCGGCTCAAATCGACGGGCGTGGAAAAAAACGGGTGGCCGACACCACAGACAGCCAAGACTTCATCGCTGCGAAAGATCTCGCTCAAACGACTACTACGCGCGGTGAATCGGACGACAACGCTTGGGCGTCCTCTTGATCCATCGATCAAGAACATGGCGGGCGTCTATAAAATTCAATATGTGAGCGTCGACCCATCTGAGAATGACATTGTCTTGGCAGGTCCGGGCGGTCCTTGGAAAACCGATTCGGCGGGAGATAACTTCAATCGTAAGACTGGCGAACCGGTGTTGCAATTGGATGATCTCCTTGTTTGTCTAAAAAATGCGTCGTTGTCTGGGCAGGAACGTGGCAAGTTTGGTTGCACGATTGTGCCCCGGCAAAAATCACTTGCAGCTGCGTCTAACTTCCTCAAAACAACTCGACTGACCGGAAAGCGCTGGGCGGACCAGCTGCGTGACGTGGTCGGACGGCAAGACGTAGAAGTCCACGGAATCGCACCCGATTCCCACGCCGCTACAGTAATCGTTGAGGCTGACTTATTGATGAAGATGATTGGAATGGGGACTGAACCTTCGATTCGGGCAGTGCCAGATTACTTTGAACGCATCGCCGGCCAAGAGAAAGCTGGGCAGCGTGATTCCTTGGTGCGTTGGTGGTTCACCGTTGATGTTTCCGTAATCTCGATGGACGCAGAGCGAAATGTCTTTGAAATTACTGGTCCCTCGGTAAAAGTTCTATCCGAGAACGAACATTTGAGTGCGGTGGGGCAGCGCATTCATCTGGGACAATCAGATA
>CAYTPS010000013.1:16451-28353 GCA_964439245.1 uncultured Pirellulaceae bacterium
CGTGACTTCACGGATCATTTTGAAGAGATGAGCCAAGAGTATCCCGTATTCGCGAAACTTCGAAACGTTTTTGAATTGGCTTTGGTGGCGGGGATCGTCAGTGAATTCGAACTTGATGAGCGCGTCGGACTTGGCGAAGTACTGCGGGGGCACTTTCAAGCATCGATGAGGGCCGGGAAGACTGGTGCTCTCGAAAACTATTGGCCTGCCGCCCTGCCCTTCTCTTCTGAGGTCGAATCGATTGTGAACTATCGCCGGGTTAGTTTTTCCAAGGGTGGAAAACGTTACCGGCAGCAACTGGTCGCTGTCTCCGGCGGGGTCGAGTTTGACTTTGCCAAGGCGACTGCAAACAAGACGGTTGATTTTCAATTACAGTCCGCACTGCCCAGCACCAGCGCACCAGCGCGGACGCGCCACATCTGGTGGTGGGATTGACTGCGCAAGTGCGACCAAAACTAAACAGCCGTCTGCGATTGTGTTCATCCGTCTGTAGGGGACGATGGCTTTGATGCTGCGCCTTCCGCACCAGTCGCTTCACCGTTTTTGGCTTCCGATAGAAATGCACCGTGCAGGCGATCCCAGTCCATCACCAAAGATCCGCCTTCATCGACATGCGACTTAGCCCAATTCATCAGCAATTCAAAACAAGCGTGGTCAATGTAGTCAACCTTTTCAAGGCACACATGCAATTCAGCATCGCCGGGAAGTTCATCGAGGTAATCGGCCAGGATCGGCAGACGTAGGAAGGTTGCCGCCCCGCGAAGCTTCAATTCATATCGATGTTTTTCTTCATCCGCGATCAAATCGACCTCGAGATGACTGAAGCGATGCAGCAGTTTTGCAGCCGAAAGTGCCACACCGACCATCACGCCAACAAGAAGGTCCACAGAAACGATCAGCACCAAAGTCGTGAGATAGATCGCGGCTTCCGACTTGCCGACTTTCCACAGCCCTTTAAACTGCGCCGGATTGAGCAATTTTAGACCCGTGTAAACCAGTAGTGCTCCCAAAGCTGATTTGGGAATGTAGGTTAGCAGATGAGGCAAGAAGCACACGAACAACAGTAGCCACGCTCCGTGAATGATTGTGGACATGCGCGTCCGAGCACCCGCATGAACGTTCGCCGAACTACGGACAATCACACCCGTCATGGGAAGAGCACCGACAAGTCCACAAAGCGTGTTGCCTACCCCCTGCGAGAGCAGTTCTTGGTCGAAGTCAGTCTTCACACCGATATCGCGAGCCATATCGTCAACTGCTGACGCAGTAAGCAGCGTCGCTGCGCTACCCACGATGGCAATGACGAATCCCGACACCCAAATGGAAGACTCTGTGATCAGACCGAACCAAGAAACGTTTGGGAAGGAGACTTCGGTAAACATGTTTTCTGGAACGGAAAGCTGGATCACCTCAAATCCCGCGAAGATTGCCACTAGCGTCGCGGCAACGATTCCAACAAGGGCCCCCGGAATGAAGCTGATTTTTTTGGGAGCAAACTTACTCCAAGCAACGATCGTTCCAATTGTCACGACGCCAATGATAGCGGCGAGGTGATGGTTGGAGTCACCTTCACTAAAGCACTTTGCAATGGCAGTCGGAATCGTGGCAAGATACTGCAATCCTCCACGAGCGGCTTTGTCACCCCACATCGCGGTATGGTCAAGCATCACGTGGAATTGGCTGATCAGAATCAACGCACCAATCCCCGACAGCAAGCCTTTGATAACGGCGGGAGATACCGCGCGAAACCAACGACCCAGCTTCATCTTTCCCGCGATAAGTTGCATGATGCCGGCAAGTACGACAGCACACCCCAAAGCGGCCATGGCGTATGCCATCGCCTCCTGTTCCGGTACGGCGGTATCACCAGCCTCCGCGATGTACTTGTCCCGGTTCGTGATGACAATTTCGGCCACGATCACGAACAGACTGGCCGCGGGTCCACTAACTTGAAGTGGGGAACCTGCAATGCTGCCCACGACGAGCCCACCGATGATTCCGGTGATCAACGCTCGAGCGGGGTTCACGCCGACGGCGACTGCGATTCCGATACATAATGGAAGTGCAACAAGAAAAACCACCACCGAGGCGAGAAAATCGTTGGTCAAGTATCGGAACGCCTGACTTGATTCGCCTTTGGCTGCTTCAAGATTTGAGGCACTTTGTTTTTCCATCGGGTTGTCCTTCGGCCAGTTTCGGAGGTTTTCATACCTACTATTAATAGGCTATTTCTCCAACGTAGGAAAAGCAGCATTTGGTGTCATTTACCGTCGAAAATATTGACATGTCACAGTAAACGACGTAAAACGTGGTATGGAATGGCTAAATTACCACCATCTTTTCTATTTCTGGAACGTCGCCAAAGAGGGAACGGTGACTGCGGCGGCGAAAGAACTGCACGTCGCCCGTACAACCGTAACGGCACAGATTAGAGAACTAGAGAAAGCTGCTGGAGCGAAGTTGTTCCGAAAGTCTGGGCGCTACCTCGAGTTGACCGAGTTTGGACAGCAGGTCTATCGTTACGCCGAAGAGATTTTTTCGATTGGACGCGAGCTTACAGACTTTATGCGAACGGGAGTTCCGGGCAACACGAAGAAATTTGTTGTTGGCATGCCTGATGTGGTTCCTAAGCTGGTTGCCTTCGAATTGCTGAAGCCAGCGATTCACCATCCTGAGGGTTTTCAGATCGTTTGCTATGAGGGTAAGCTCCCGGAATTGATGGCTGACCTTGCGCTGCACAAGCTTGATTTAATTATCTCAGATTCCGTTGCTCCGCCGACGGTTGACGTGCGTGCCTACAACCACCGACTGGGACAGTGTGGCCTTTCGTTTTTGGCCGTGCCGGAATTGGCCAAAAAGTACCGGCGTAAGTTTCCTTGGTCGTTGACTGGAGCACCTCTGTGCTTGCCAACAGATCATACTGCAGTACGGCGTGCGCTGAACCACTGGATGGATGAAAACGATGTCCACCCCAAGATCGTGGCAGAATTCGAAGACAGTGCGCTCTTGAAGGTCTTTGGTCAGTCCGGCCTAGGAATCGTGCCAGTGCCCACCGCGATCGAAAAAGAAGTGAAGTCTCAATACGGCATGCAGTTGGTTGGCACTTTGGAAGATGTCGTCGAACGTTTCTATGCGATCTCAGTTGAGAAGCGTGTGCATCATCCTGCCGTCCTTGCGATCGTAAAACAAGCGCGAAGCAAGATTTTTGAAAACGAGAACAAGGCGTAGGTTCTGTGTCGTGCAGAGTTGGACCTAGGTCAAATAAAAATGAAACACTGTGCAATGGCAAATAGAATTGCTCGGGGCAAATATGAATGAACGATCAACAGAGTTGGACGCTTTGAATTCAGCCTCGTCGAGCAAGGGCGCGCAGTTTGGCTTGCTGGAGCTGTTTTATGCAATCTCCGTTTACACGGTGGGATTTCTTTTGTCACCTTGGACGCTGTTTTGGTCCACTTGTGCGCTGGTGTTTTGGTGCTTACTGATTCACAGAAAACTGAATTAGCGTGGTTGGTTGACGGCCGTGGGGATTGCCGTGGCGGTATTGCTGTCGTGGCTCGTTCTGGCTGAGCCACACGTACGAATTAGTGGACGGCTACCTTCGTCGGCGATTTCACTTAGCCAGATTCGGCAACTCATGTTGGCGACAATGAACTACGCGTCAGCCAAGGGTAAATTCCCGGCGGCCTATTCTGCGGGTGCTGATGGCAACCCCAACCTCAGTTGGCGTGTTCATCTCTTGCCCTTTCTAGAACAAGAAACATTGTACGAACAGTTCAATCTTAATGAGCCGTGGGACAGCCCCAACAACAGGAAATTAATTACTCAGATCCCCAATTGTTTTTGGTGCGGGTATCATCGCGCGCCAATACCGGTTGGACATACGGCCTATAAAATGGTTGTTGACGACGGTACTACATTTGAACCGGGGCGATCGTTTGGCTTCCACGACCTTGCCGACGGTTCGTCGAACACCGTTGCTCTGGTTGAAGACAAAAAGAATCCAGTTCCGTGGACCAAACCTGAAGACCTCACCGTTGACGAAGCGGTTGCTGTACTTTCAGTAAAGAGTTTCAGTGAAGTGGCCCATTCTTTCAAAGGGAGATACGGGACCATGTACGGTGGATCTGCGGTGGGAATGATGGATGGGGCAACCTATTTGATTCGCCCAGGTATCGATCCTGAAGTTGTTCGAGGTTGGTGTCTTGTTGATGATGGTCGAGGGTTCAAATTCTTCGACTATGGGAAACTATTCCTTGCCGCGAAGAGGAAGTACTATAGCGCGCTAGGTTTGTATTTTTTGCTTTTGCTGTTGCCGGGAATCGTATTGCTGACCAAACGCGCAACCAAGTCCATCAGGAAAAGTTGATCGCCATATGTTGTCGTTAGTGATCAATCTTACCATGGCCTTGACGGCGGTTGATCAATTCGCAGCCAGTGGATAACCTCTAAAAGTCGCACTGCAAGCAATTCTTTGGGCTATCGAAGGCTAATTTTCCTTTTATGCACGAATCAGCCCCGCCTTCGTCAAAGAGCACAAGCGTCTTCCTATGGTGCTGCGGCGTGGTCAGCGCATGGATCTATGCCGTCATAACGTGGCTCAGCTACGCTTGTGAGCAATCGGACACTCCGCAGGATCGTCCGTTGCTAACGTTGCTGATGCTGTTTACCGCCGCTGGCATTATCTACCTTGCCGCCTGTTTTGTTCTGATCGTTCGTGGACGAAGGCAGAGTCACGGCGCTCGCGAACTCTCTATTATGATCGTATGCGCGATTTTGTTTCGTCTGATCTTGATGTTTTCTATTCCGATCCAAGAAGTCGATTTGTATCGATACATCTGGGACGGCGTCGTAGCGTCGCAAGGAATAAGCCCTTACAAATACTCTCCCGAAGAAGTCGAGGTGCAGCGCGGAGCGTTGAAGGACGGAGCACCCGCACAGTTCCTTTACCGCACCAAGGTCGTCGAGCAACAGCGTGTTTCATCGCTGGCCAAATTAGCCAATGGAGAAGATCTGTCAGAAGTTTTTCACTTGGTGCACTTCAAACAATACACGACCCCTTACCCTCCTACCAACCAGCCCTTTTTTGCTGTGGCCGCCTTGTTGGGGCAAGCAACCGGGCACTTCTATGGATATCTGTTTTGGATGAAAGGGATCTTGGTTCTGTTCGACGTTGGGACAGGGCTTGTGTTGGTTCAATTGCTGGCTCGTTTGAATCTGCCCAAGACTTGGTCAGTCGCTTGGTTTTGGTGTCCGTTGGTGATGAAAGAAATCGCCAACAGCGGGCATCTAGATTCGATCGCCGTATTTTTTACGACTCTGGCTGTTTGGATATTCGTAGTCTCAATTTGGCCAACGGTATCTGACAGAGGGCCGAGCCTGACGTTGGTATCGCTGGCTTTTGTGGCTCTAGCTCTAGCGGTTGCTGCCAAGATCTTTCCTTTGGTCTTGTTTCCACTGTTCGTGGTGGTTGCCCTGAAACGATTGGGCATTCAAGCGTTACTGCCCGCGGCCATGTTCCCGCTCTTGGTGGCCGTTTTGCTGTGGCCAATTCTTTCGCATCTTGACTCGGTCAAATCTCTTCAGCAGCAAATAACTGGAATCGAGAAGAAAGTGGCTCCAGCTCCCCCGCCGGGTATCGAGGCTTTCGCGCGGCATTGGGAGATGAACGACTTTCTTTTCATGATCTTGGTGGAAAACCTCAAACCGTTTGGTAAAACTCCAGAAGATTTCGATGCAGCAGCTGCTGATCAGCCTTCTCGGATTTGGTTTGTCAAAACGAGTAATGAGTTTCGCCACAAGACTGCCGAAGCCATCGCGGATGCAGTTCCTACGGTTGATAAAAAAGGCGCACCATTTTGGCTGACTCGAATGATCACAGTTGGCGTTTTTGGCCTCATCGTGCTGTGGGGATGCGCTAGATTGAGTCGATCTAACGACCCAAAACTGTTTCTGGAAATACTCTTCTTGACCATCGCTTGGTTTTGGCTGCTTGCTCCGACTCAGAACCCTTGGTATTGGACTTGGGCGCTACCACTAATTTGCTTTTGCCGTAATCCAGTCTGGTACTTGTTCGCCGTCACGTCCCTGGCGTACTATCTGAGGTTTTACTGCGAGTATCATCTTACTGAGGGCGGCCCGAAGTATGGGACGCCATTTGCAGGAACGGCCTTGTTCGACTTTGTCGTTCCTGTTCTTGAGTTCGCGCCACTGCTAGTGCTGCTGTTGGCAATGATGCTGGGACGCGCTGCGATCAGCGTTCTGCACCCTGCTGAGGCCCAAGAGTCGTAGTTTGCTGACCAAGCATATGTCAGAGTGCTTTCTATTCTTCGCTGTGGAAGATTTCGCTGATCGACTCGTGCTGATGGATGCGTTTGATGGCAACGCCCAACATCTGAGCAACGGAAAGAACCTTCATCTTGGGCAGCAACTTTTCGGCGCCTATTGGGACAGTGTTGGTGACTACCACGCTGTCGATTGGTGCGGCACGTAACCGCTCGATTGCTTTGCCGGCAAATACTCCATGCGTGGAGGCGACATGAATTTCTCGTGCACCTTTTTTCTTGACTAATTCCGCCGCACCACAGATCGACCCGGCGGTGCTGATCATGTCGTCAAACATCAACGCCACTTTGCCATCGAGAGAGCCACCAATAATATTCTCTTGAACAACTTGTTCAGCAGACAGACGACGTTTGTCAATTATCGCTAATTCGCCACCGAGCCGTTTGGCGTGGCCAACAGCGCGTTTGATGCTGCCCTCATCAGGGCTAACAATCACCAAATCACTTTGTGGGATCTCCAACGATTTAAAGTGCTCGTTCAAAACGCCTCCGGCATACAAGTGGTCCACCGGCACGTCGAAAAAGCCTTGGATCTGAGCGGCGTGCAAGTCCATCGTCAGCACGCGGTCGGCTCCGGCGCGCACAATCATGTTGGCGACCAGCTTTGCGGTAATAGGCACGCGTCCCTCGTCCTTGCGATCCTGACGAGCGTAGCCGTAGTAGGGAATCACCGCGGTAATTCGATCGGCACTGGCGCGGACGCATGTGTCGATGAGAATAAGCAGTTCCATCAAACTATCGTTGACCGGTGGGCAAGTCGGTTGCACGATGAACACATCCCGGCCGCGTACGTCATCGATTTTGCAATGAAACTCACTGTCGGGAAACGTCGAAAACCGTACGTTGCCCAGCGGCAGTTTAAGGAAATCACAAATCTCAGAGCTGAGTTCTGGGTTGGATCGGCCGCTGAAGATCTTCAGTTGACGGTTCATGAATTAGCAGGGTTGGAAAGAAACGGACGGTGACCGGGGCAAAATTAGTTTGAGTTCTTAAACTCAGGCTTGGCTTGTGGCTTAGCCCGCATTCTGCTCATTCATCGCTTGTTCGACCGCAGCAAGATGCTCGACCGTGTTGTCGCTGAGCGATTCGATCGGCTTAAGCACCGCTAGGGCTCGTACGTCTTCTTTGTCCGAAAGCATAATCGCGGGAACGTCAGTGATGTAGTACTCGTTTTGGCTATTGTCGCTCTTTAGTCGGTCCAACGTTCCCATTAGCTTCTGGCCGTCGAAGACATAGGTACTCATGTTGACTTCGTTGATCTCGCGCTGCTGGTCGGTGGCGTCTTTCTCTTCGACGATTCCCGTGAACTTTCCGTCGCTGTCGCGCACAATGCGCCCTAGCCCAGTCGGATTTTCGTGCAACAACGATCCCAGCACACATCCGGGCTTGGTGGATTCGTATTCATCCAGTAGAGCTTTAACCGACGCAGACTGCAGCATCGGTGAATCGCCGGCGACGACGACGATCCCACCATCGTGGCTGCCGATGTTGTCGCGACACATCATGACGGCGTGGCCGGTGCCCAACTGCTCGGTTTGGAGAGCAAATTCCAGGTTGTCGTAGTTTGCCAGTTGCTTTTTGACTTCATCAGCTTTATAGCCGACAACCACCACGATTTTCTCAACCCCCGCTTGTCGCAACGAATCCAAAACATACTCAACCAGCGGTCTTCCGTTGGCTTGGCAGAGGACTTTCGGCAGGTCAGATTTCATACGAGTGCCTTTTCCGGCAGCAAGCACGACAGCAATTGGGGCGCTCATTATTAGACTCTTTAAAAAGTGGCTTTTTGTGGTGGTTCTGCGGTTGTTTTGGCCATGAAGCCAAAGCCTCACCATGAAAACCGAAACAGGCTCTTTTGGCCAGTCCTCAATTGACCTCAGAGGTATTTTGGAGGTGGATTTCCGCCCCTGATTGGTCGTGTTGGACGCTTATGCGGACTAGACCTGAGAAATGGCAAGGTCAACTTGAGTCAGTACCTACGCTGCGCCATCAAAAATCGGCTACAATCGTGGGATCATTTAGCCACCGTTCATTGAAGAGCTGACATTGCCAAACTTGCTTGTTGCTACCAGCAATTCGACTGGTATTGAATCAATTGAAATTGCAGCATCCGAATTGGAACTTGGCGTTGAAACGGTAAGCGATGTGGATGCGCTGCTCGAGAGAGCCAACTCGGCACTGGTTGAGCTTGTGATTCTCGATGCCGGATTCGGTGAGTCCTCCGGCTTGGCGATCTATCAACAGATTGCAGAGATTGATCAGCACTTGCCAGTTGTCATTGTCGCCAGTCGGGCTAACAGTCGTGAGGCGATTGAAGCAACAAGGCTGGGTGCGTTGGACTATCTTGTGCGGCCGCTGGATGAGAACGAACTGCGACGTGCGATCTTGCGTGCGCTCGAAATTCGACGTTTTGCCGCTGAACCCGTTGCTTTGAATCCTGAATCCCCTCTCGATGAAGAGGGTGACGCGATGATCGGCCAGTGTTTGCCGATGCAGGATGTTTACAAGTCGATCGGCCGTGTAGCAGGTCAGGCGGTTTCGGTGTTGGTTCGCGGTGAAAGCGGAACAGGTAAAGAACTTGTCGCCAGAGCAATCTTTCAGTTTGGAAACCGCAGTGAACAGCCATTTATGGCGATCAATTGTGCTGCGATCCCGGACGCTTTGCTCGAAAGTGAACTCTTCGGCCACGAGAAAGGCGCTTTCACCGGTGCCGACAAACAACGCATCGGTAAGTTTGAGCAATGCGACAACGGAACGCTTTTCCTTGACGAGATCGGTGACATGTCGATGGTGTTGCAAGGAAAACTGCTTCGCGTCCTTCAGGAGCAAACATTCGAACGTGTCGGTGGCAACAAGACGATTCAAACCAATGTGCGATTGATCTCTGCCACGCACCGGAACCTCGAAGAGATGGTCTCGACCGGGCAGTTTCGTGGCGATCTCTACTATCGACTCAATGGCTACACGATTGAGTTGCCTCCACTGCGCGATCGCGAAGGCGATTTGATCTATCTGCTGGAGCACTTCCGCCAGTTGTCGAATGAAGAGTTGGGTAAGTCGGTCACACGTTTCTCGCCTGAAACAATTCAGAAGCTGAAAGACTACGATTGGCCGGGAAATATTCGCGAATTCCAGAGTGTCGTTCGGCGAGCCATTCTGCAAACGACAGGCAAGGTCGTCATTCCGGATTTCCTTCCGAAGTTCGGTTCCGACGATCCAGAGTATGTTGAATCCGAAGAAGAAACACTGGTTGAGACGCCGCTCAAGTCAGAAATTGAGAATCTGATTCAGCAAAAAGTCGAATCTGGAGCAACGAACGTCTACGACAGCCTGATCGAGCACGTTGAAAGGCAGCTAATTACGCAGGTGTTGGAGTTTACTCAGGGCAATCAGGTTGAGGCTTCAAACTTTCTCGGAATAACGAGAACTACGCTACGCACCAAGATCAAAAAGCTTGGCATTCAGATCAAGCGAAGCGTCGCCACGCGTGCGGAACCGGCTCCCCCTGAACCCAATTAACGCCAGTCGATCAATCATTGACGCTTCACGAATTTACCTGCCGTCGCCGGGATTGAGATCGGTAGCAGAGGCATTGCGGCTGGATCAGTCGACTTGAACTGCTTGCCGTTGCGAAAAAGGCACAATGAAGCACAACGCAACGCTCCCCCGCATTCAATGAGCTCCGAAGCATCAACGCCGATGACCTTCCAGCCCGGAAGATGCTGTTCGTAGCGCTCTATCGCGGCTTGGGCGAGCTGTTTACTTCCGTTCTTATATGTCGGAACCAGCACAACGCCATTGGCAAAGATGCAATTCGTATAAGTTCGCCATCGCAGATCGTTGTTGCGATCCATCGGGATGCGGACAACTCGAAGCTTCTTGCCACTCGCAGTCGTAACACCTGCAAGGATCTCGGCGTTGCGATCGAGGACTGCTGAATTCACCGGATCATCATCTTCGTTGTAGTGTCCAACGAAAACCGTTTCGGGGGTCACGAACGCTGCGAACATGTCAACGTGCCCGGTATCTTCTCCGGCAAGAGGTTGAAGCACGACCACATCTGACGCATTGAGTGTCGTAGCGATCTCAAGGATGGCGTCTTCTTGCGTGTAGGTTTGAGGGTTCTCCGTGAACACTTCAGTCGAAGTTAAAACGACGCCTTGACCGTTGCTGAGTAAATTCCCGCCTTCGATTACGAGCGGTACAAACTTTGGGGCGTAGCCCGCCATGCCGATCAGGGTATCAGGGATCTCATCGTCATTGGGCCGATCCGGATCGTAGATCCAGTCGATCCATCTCGAGTTCTTTCCATCGTCGACGCAAGTCGGACCGAAGTCTCTGATCCAACGCGTGTCGCAAGTCATGTGAATAAGTGCGACCTTTGAAGGATCGCAGCCCGCTTTTTTCATTGCAGCCCTTGTCCGTTCGAGGTCGTATTCACTGTTCACCAGAACAACGACGCGGATTCTGTCGCGGACGGCTCTGGCGACCGTCGCGATCGTCTCATGAAAGCTGTCGCAAGAGTCACCAATGGCAAAAACGAGGTCGTGGTGCACTTCAAAGTCACCCGGCATGCGAACGTTTGCAGGTTGAGTCAGCTTGTCTCGAAAATGGCCGACGAAGTCGCTGCCGATTCCCGACGTATCAAGGTCTTCTGCAACGAGGCTTGGTGTCATCGCCGCGGTAACAACCGCGAGGGTCGTGATGGCTCGAAGTTTCCACGCCATCTGCCAAGGATCCATCCAAATTAGGTCGCAGGTTTGAATCTTCATGGTGTCCACGCAAGTTAAACGGGCCGCCACGGCAATCGCCATGACGGCCCAAATGGTTGGGCAGCCAGAGAGCCTCTTTGGATGCCCGCCGCGATCCAGTAAGGGGCCGCGGAGGATGAATGGTCGAGACCGAGGCCTCGGTTGGACAAAAGGCTAAAGCAAGTCCAGTGCCAATCGTGAAAGTGCCTTATCCACGCGGATTCCAGAGTTGCGGGAGGAAAGCTTGGACTTGGGTGGTTAATGTTTAACCCGGCCGATCAATCCTTGAGCTGAGGTTGGCCAAGTCAGATGGCGTTGGTTACGAATTCGCTGCTTTCATCGTCAGGATCTCGCAACCTGCGTAGCGCAACACCTTTTCAGATCGCTGATCTAATTGATCTGCAAAGCAGGTGCCAATTTGAAGTATTTTCAATATCGTTCATTGGCTGACATTGGAGAAAGATCGGCTATCCAACTGGGCTCTCAAAACCATCAGGCTTGATCGTTAGCACCGAGCAATCGACTGATCGAAGCACGCGTTCGGCTGTGTTGCCGACCAGTAGACCTGCCAATCCCTGACGGGCGATGCTGCCGATGATCAGCAACTCGGGCTCGAAATCTTCAACAGCAGAAAGGATGACTTCCGAAGGCCGGCCGCTGTCGACGTAGACGTCGCTGGCAAGGATCGGGTGGTCGCAATCCTCAACCATCTGGCCGATTTCTTCCCGACACTTTTTCCGGAGAGCTTTCTCGCGCCCCTCCAGTCGCGCCATCATGTCCCGGTCCGCCATGTGCCCGAACACAGGT
>CAYTPS010000014.1:0-7292 GCA_964439245.1 uncultured Pirellulaceae bacterium
GAATACAGCAACAGGAATCGCGCCAAGCTGGTGGGACACTCACGTGACCAATTCTCTGCGGGATAAACAACCGCTCCCGGCTGACGTTCACACATTGTTGTACCTAGCGATTCAACACTCCCGTCAGATAAAGATCGCCAAACGCGACCCATTGATCCGTGAGACCGCAATTCAGGAAGCCGATTCTCGATTCGACTGGGTGAAGTACCTGAACACGGCATGGAACGACACGACTCAACCAATTGGAAACACATTGACCGCTGGCGGCACCGCAACACAATTTGAAGACAACATATTTCAAGGCACAGGTGGTGTTAGACGCCTGACACGTTACGGTGGTCTCCTCGATATCTCACAACAATTTGGTTGGCAGGACAACAACTCTGTCTTCTTGACTCCGGACGAACAAGCGACTTCTCAGTTCACAGTTTCCTACACTCATCCTCTTCTACGAGGAAGGGGACTTGCGTACAACAACAGTCTTGTATTCCTTGCCAAGCTGGATGCCGAAGTGGCTCAGCAAGAATTCATGGCGACGATGCAAGAAGAACTGCTTGAAATCACGCGAAGCTATTGGGCTCTCTATCTCGAACGAGCAACGCTGGCTCATCAAATGCGTTTGTTCTTGAAAACTCAAAAGATCTTCCAAACACTAAACGCTCGTAAAGGCGTTGATACCCAGGGTACACAACTGATCACAGCAGCGAGTGCGTTAGAGAATCGCCGTGCAGATCTCATTCGCGCCAAAACAGCAGTGGCCAACGCCGAAACGCGACTTCGTGGTTTGATCAACGCTCCAGAACTGGCAAACACAGATGTTGCTGAATTAGTTCCTGTAGAAGTTCCCGTGATGGATTTCCTCCAAGCGGACCTTCAAACGGAAATTCACAATGCACTACAGTCGCGACCTGAAATCAAGGCGGCGATTCAGCAAGTCAAGGCTGGAGCAAACCAGCTTGGCATTGCCCAGCATGAAATGTTGCCGGCGTTGAATTTGGTGACCCAGTCATTCCTCAACGGTTTGCAGGGAGATAGCAACTTTGGCCGCTCATTCACTGATCAGTTCACAACAGGCCGACCAAGTTACTCTGTCGGAATTCAATACGAGATGCCAATCGGTAATCGACTAGCAAAGGCACGCGTTTGCCGACGCAAGCATGAACTGGCTCGTTTGCAAGATGAGTACTCTCGAGCAGTCGAAGCCGTTTCAACAGAAGTTGATATCGCCGTTCGTGAATTGAACACCTCTTATCGAGAACTTTCGGCTAAAGGCCGTGCACTAGCAGCCGCCGAAGCGGAAGCCAACACAATTGAGCAGCGGTGGCTTCGAATGGTTGACGGAAGTGGAACTGCTGGCCTAAACCTTGAATCTTTGTTGCGTGCCCAAGAGCGTGTAACTGAAACGGAGCGAGAATACGTCAGCTCAATCCTGACCTACAACCTTGCAATGGTAAACCTCAAGCGAAGCAACGGTTCACTATTGCAGACTGAGAACGTACACGTCAGCAAAGGTTGCGAGGGAGGCTGTCAACAGATCCATCTGGCTAAGTTGGGACCAGCAGCAACAACAATGGCAGGAGACACTGAGCAGACTTGTTCAACATGTGCGGTACCAACTGCAGCCTCTACCAGCGAGTGGACTCACCCGGTACCGGCCAACGCACAACCCGTCGTTCAAGAAGACTTCTCAAGCCCGTACCCATCTCCGCAAACCGCGCCACAGCAGCCGGCCTTGGACTACTATCAAAACTAGTACATTGATCAGCAAATAGGTTTCCGCAAACAACGCTTCGCTGGGGGAAGTTCTTGTAGCAAAGAAAGTCCCTTGGCGAGTTTGCTTGCAGTCATTTTCATAAGTTCAAAGTCCGAAGGTTGCCATGCCCACAACGCTTACAGGCAGAAGGCGCTCAAGGCTGCTTCGATTGTTCGCCGGCGGCGCTTCTAGTCTCACAAACAAGCGCCGATCTGGCCTCAGTGCCATTTCTAGAAACACCAAGAGGTGGACGGAATTGATTCGGCAAACCGAGGCCAAACTCGGGGGCGTCAGTGAGGCGGATTTGCTTTCACAAGCCAAAGAGGTCCGGGAAACTGTTGCGTCTGAGGGCTGTACCTACCAGAGCCTTGTCAAATACTGCAGCCTCGCAGACGAAGCAACATTCCGCGCGCACGGATACCGGCTCTACGATGTTCAAGTCGCTGCCGTTGGTGCTGCCATTGGTGGAAACATTGTCGAAATGCAAACCGGAGAGGGCAAGACCATCGTCACCGGCATCGTCGCAGCCTTGAAAACGCTTCAACACAGTTCTGTGCACGTTGGCACGACCAATCCCTATCTTGCGGCGCGAGACTTAGAATCTCTGATACCCATCTATTCAACCCTAGGGATCACACACGGGTTGCTTCCCGAGGAGAGCAACGAAGCACAAAGCCGAAGTGCTTACCGGCAACAGGTAGTCTACGGCCCTGGATATCAGTACGGATTTGATTACCTACGAGACCAAATGTTCTTACGCAGGGATCGCAAGAATAAGCTTGGTTTGTCGGTAATGAACAGAATTCGAGGCCAAGAAGCCAAAGCTAACATGATTCAGCCTGCTGAACATGGCATGGCTTTGATCGATGAGGCGGACAGCGTCATGATCGACGAGGCAATGACGCCTCTAATTATCAGTATGCCCTCGAACACCGTTGAAAACCCAGCACCCTATCTGGCGGCCAAGAAAATCGCCGCAGATTTTGTCGAAGACGAAGATTATTCAATTGAATGGCCCTCTAAGAAGGTCACTATATTCGACGAGGCAAACGACAAGGCTCATATGGCGGTTGAGAAACAGGTTTTCGAGCTTGTGAGGCCGTGGCGGATATACATCTCAAATGCTGTACGAGCCACCCATACCTTCAAACGCGACATAGACTATGTCGTTGTTGACTCAAAGGTGCAAATAGTCGATCCGTACACCGGTCGAATCGCGCCCGACCGAACTTGGCAAGACGGTCTACACCAGGCTATTGAATGCAAAGAGAATGTCCCGATCCAGCCCGGACGTGACTCGACAGCGCAGATCACTCGTCAGCGCTATTTGCAACTCTATGAAGACTTGGCCGGTCTCACAGGAACAGCTTCATCGGTCGCCCCTGAACTGTTGGAGGTCTACGGATGCCAAGTCGTTGGAATTCCAACCAACAGAGAATGCCTGCGAAAAATTGAACGCACCCGTTTCTTCGCAGATCAAGATTCCAAGTTCACCGAGATGGCAAGTGAGATACTCAGTCGACATCGAACAGGGCAACCTATTCTCGTTGGCACACGCACCATTGCCGAAAGCTTCCAGGTACGTGATGCGTTGTTGGCGGTAAACCTCAACCCCACTGTGCTCAATGGTGTCCAAGACAAGGAAGAGGCCGAGATCGTGGCTCAGGCCGGAATAGCTGGTTCAATCACGATTGCAACTAACATGGCAGGTCGAGGAACCGACATCAAATTGGATCAACAGGCTTTGGATGCCGGCGGACTTCACGTTATCGGCACCAGCCACAATGCCTCGCGCCGGATCGACAGACAGCTGGTCGGGCGAGCAGCAAGACAAGGACAGCCCGGTTCGGCTCAGTTTTTCACCGCAGCAACCGATGAGCTTCTTATTGAAAACAATTCGTCACTCGTGAAATCGATTCCGCGACGTGCCTCAAAGTCGGGGGAATCAACTGACTTCACCGCTGAGATCCTCAAGCTGCAAGAAAGTATCGAGCGACGCAACTTCAAACAGCGGCAGGAGATGATCCTGCGAGATCGCTGGATGGACAAAGTGCGCGAGGCAATTGAGAAGGAGTGACGACGTGTTCAAGAATTTGATTCAGTGCAGAAAAAACAGGTGCCAAGTGTTTAACTATATCAATCGAAAAATTCAGCCAACAGTTTCCAGTCGCACGATCGTGACTGGTATTCTTCTGGTGGCAGGCTCTATGAGTTTCTGTCCTGACGGATATGCGCAGATCAAGTTGCAATCGTCTAATCTGCACTCTGGCAGATTGCACTCCGGCAGGATCACCAGAAGCTTCACCGAACCCGTAGAACAAAGCGTCGCCGCGAGCGCCGAAACGGGTATCGTGGCCGAAGCCTCCGTAAAAGAGGGTGACATCGTTAAGGTTGGAGATCCACTGGCCACACTTAATCGCGCCGTGCTACTGGAGTCGCTGGAAATCGCCGTGGCTCGCGCAGAATCAACCGCTCGATTAGACGCCGCCCGATCACAACTCGAAATGCTCACCTCTCAAGTGGAAGCCATCGAGTCTCTTGTATCCGGAGGACACACCAGCCGGTTTGAAGTTGAACAAAAACAGGCCGAGTACCACACCATCTATGCAGAGTATCGTGCCGCCCAAGATGAACTACGGCTCAATAAACTAGAGGTCGATCGCATCCGGGCACAAGCCGAAGACAGAGTCATCAAGAGTCCAATTAATGGTGTCGTCACTGAAATCCATAAACAACTGGGCGAAAACCTCTCCAGCAACGAGCCTCAGTATGCAACTGTCGTCCGCGTCGACGAGCTAAAGGTACGCTTTTACTTAGACGCAAGCACGATGGAAAAGTTGAGCGTTGGTCAACAAGTGCGAGTTTTGGTGGGACAGGATCAAGAACCTAGTCCAGCCTTCGTCACGTATGTTTCGCCGATCATAGATCCAGACAGTGGTCTGGGAAGAATTGATGTCAAAATCGACAATCAAGACCTGAGTATTCAAAGCGGCGTCATCTGTTTTTGGTCAGACGAGCATTTGTTCCACTCCAATGCTGAACTTCCCACCGATTCAACCGAAAGCCCAATCCAACGCTAACTTCGGATAACCAAGAATCGATTCACTCATAAATTCTTCAGGCTGCTCGCCATGCAAACACCTAACATCCCGACTACCAACTCTTCTATTGGTAAACGCCGAACGTTCACGCACGCTGCACACCTTAACCAGACTTTAGGAAAGAGTGTTGACCAGCAGGTGTTGCAAATCGTTTCTGATCGACACGATGAAAAAACGGTACGTTCCAAGTTCGTCCAATTGATCCTATCGCAAACAGGCGTCGTTGGGGCTGGCTTCATCCACGAGAACATGGACGACCAGTGGATGCTTGCGATTAAGCACCCGTCCTCCGGTCGCCTACCGTCTCGTGAATTCTTTAATGAGAACGGCACCGAGGCTTGCTCAAAAGTCATCAGCTCCACAAACGTGCAGTTTGTCGACTCTGGCATCAAGGACATGAAACTGGGGATGGTTTCCCTCAAGCGCCGCGGCGCTCAACCTGAAATCCTGATCGCCTCGATAACAGCTTCGACACAAACCGTTGCGATCTCAAAGATGCTGCAAACCATCGCTCGCGCCCTGACGCTGTGGCTTGACAGCCAACAGGCTTCCGACGCGGAGTGGCAGGTCATCGCGCTGAGCGCGGTGATCGACATGCTTGGAAAAATCGAGAACCGTGGCGACCTTGATTCCGCTTGCGAAGAAGCTGCTAATCTGTTGGCCAATCGTATCGGATGCGGCTCCGTCGCAGTCGGTTGGTTGGAAAAGGGCCGCATGAATCTAAAAGCCATTTCGGGAGTCAGCAAAATTGACCATGGCTCCGAAGCTAGCCGCAACTACGTACAAGCTTTGGTGGAAAGCTCAACTCGCAAGCAGTCCGGTCTATTTCCTGCGGCGAACCTTGAAAACAACCATCTATTGCAAGCTCACAAACAACTCGCCGCGGTCACGCAAAGTGACGCTGTCATGAGCGTGCCGCTGTTCAGTGACCATGAAGAGGACAACGATCTACCACTTGGGGCGATTGTCTTCACTGGAGAGCGCGCCTTGATACACTCGAATCAAGTCGCACGTTTTGGAGAAACGGCTGCACCAGCGATTGCCGGGGCGCTTAAGGTAGTTTCCCAAAATCGATTAACGTCGGTCAAAAAGGTAAAACGTTTTGTTAAGCGTAAAATCTCGCGTGCCAAAAGAGTAGCAATTGTCGGATCGATTATCGTCGCCACGTTACTCATGTTTGTACCCATCAAATATCGAGTTCGATGTAATTGTGTCGCCGAGGCGGTATCGCGTCGTTTTGCGGTGGCTCCTTTTGCTGGACAAATCATCAGCGGCCATAAGGAGATCGGCGACGTCGTGAAAGCCGGAGACTTGCTTGCCGAAATGGACGGCCGCACCATCCGCTGGGAGCTTTCAGGAGTTGAAGCAGAGCGCGAACAATCTCTGCTGACGCGCGAGTCAGAGCTATTCCAACGCAACATCCCGAAAGCAATTCTCGCAGAACTGGAATTCGATCGTTTGGAAGCACAAAAGTCGGTTCTAAAGTACCAACGCGACAACCTAGACATCACCAGCCCCGTTGATGGTGTCGTTCTCAGTGGTTCGCTAGAACGTGCCGAAGCGGCTTCGGTTGAAACGGGGCAAGTGTTGTTTGAGATTGGTCCAACCAAACCTCTCAAAGTAGAAATCGCCATCCCGGATGACGAGGTGTCCCAAATCAAAGTTGGACACCCAGTAAAGATATGGATAGACGGGCAGGAATCGGATCCGATCACAGGCGAAATCAACCAAATCCATCCACGAAGTGAAACTCGAAACGCAGACAATGTTTTCATCGCAGAAATTGAATTCGCAAACGAGGACGAGCGACTGCGTCCCGGAATGAAAGGCTCAGCAAGAATCGACGGCGAGAGAAGACCTTTAGGCTGGTGCTTGTTCCACAAACCTGTGAACTGGTTACGATCGCGCCTTACGTGGTGGTAACAAGACGTTGAAAGTCCGCGGCGGATGGGCTCTACAGCAAGCGTTTTCCTCGGAAACGATTCACTCGAATCGAAAACTGCACCTTTTTCCCTTTGATGATTTGAAATGCTCAACGAACAAACATTCGAATTCAGCCAAGCCAGGCTGAAACTCAAAGACTCGCTGCGTTTTACGATGCGACAGAGTGGGGGAAATCTTGAATATCTTCTGGAAGACGAATCCACCGGTCGTTTCTTCCGAGTGGGGCTGCCGCAGTACACATTTCTTACCATGCTCGACGGCAACCGTACGATTAGCACTGCGCTGATGAAAACGGCGACGCTGATGCGCCAGAATGCCATCGACGAAAACGAAGCGGCCAGTCTATGCAAATGGGCGATCGAATCTGGTCTTGTCGACTCAGAGGTAGGAAACTCTGCTCAACGCAGGGAAGAGCAGCACGAGATGATGCAGAAGCAACAACTTGTCTCGTACCTCAATCCAATGATGTTGAGGATGCCACTTTTCAACCCGGA
>CAYTPS010000014.1:7302-24536 GCA_964439245.1 uncultured Pirellulaceae bacterium
GTCACAGACATTGCTAGATACACTAGCTTTCTCATCAGCCCGACCGGACTTCTGATCTGGCTGACGGTCGTCGTCTATGGATTCTTGCAACTATCAATGCACTGGAATGAGTTCTTTATCGATCGCGTAGAATCCTTCGGAGCAACTGACCTACTGTGGATCGCGGTTGCGTGGTTGGTGCTGAAGGTAATCCACGAATTGGCTCACTCTTTGGTATGTAAAAAATTCGGTGGACGCGTAAAGTCATGCGGCTTTCTTTTACTGTTGATGATTCCAATGCCCTACGTCGACGTCACAACTTCGTGGCGTTTTGACAATAAATGGAAGAGGATACTTACATCTGCCGCCGGAATGATGGCCGAGGTATTCATCGCCGCGATCGCATGTCTGGTTTGGATTTCAGCAGAACCCGGCCCGATCCGCTACCACAGCGGAAACCTCATTATTTCAGCCACGCTCCATACATTGCTGTTCAACATCAATCCACTGATGCGATTTGATGGGTACTATATGTTGAGTGACTTTCTCGAGTTACCAAATCTTTCATCCCATGGAAGGCAGTGGCTTAAAGGACAGTTCAAGTGGCTATATTTCGGCGCCAAGCCTGCTGCACTAAAGGAAACAGGTTTCCGAGGTCTTGCGGTTCGCACCTACGGCATCCTAGCGATGGCTTGGTTCTTTTTCATTGCCGTTGGATTATCGCTGGCTGCTTCTGGTCTGATTGAAGGATTCGGTTTGTTGATTGCTGTGATCGGATGCATCCTTTGGGCTGGAGTGCCACTTTTCAAATTGATCAAATTTACTATCAGCGGCACGGACGTCGAACGTCCCAATCGACGCTGGTTTGCCAGTGCAATGGCAGTAACCCTTCTGCTGGTCGGTGGCTTTTTAGGTTTTTGCCCAAGCCCATCGGTGATCACCGCACCGGTTGTAATCGAATTTGAAGAGTGGTCTATCATTCGCTCCAACGCTTCAGGGTTTGCCAAACAAATCCACGTTTCTGACGGAGACACTGTCGAAGAAGGTGACCTACTAGTGACGTTGGAGAACAAGGAAATTGGATTAGAGCTCGCCTCTTTAAAAATCGACATCGAAATTTCGAAGCTGCGAATCGACAACCTTTTTACCGCTGGAGAGATAAGCCAAGTGCAGCATGAGAGAGAATCGCTGACTTCGATGCTCGAGCGCAAAGCGGAACTGGATGCCAGAATTGCCGACTTGAAGATCTACGCGCCGCGTTCGGGGACCGTCCTAGCACGGGACTTGGGAACCCAAGTAGGAAAATACCTAACTCCCGGAACGGAGATTATGTCAATTGGTAAACCAGGCGATATGCACGCTGTCGGATTGGCAGAGCAAACCGACGTCGATTGGATTTTAGAGAACCCCGACACCGACGTTGAACTACAACTCTGGGGGCGATACGAATCCGCTTTGATTCCGGGCAAAATTACTAAAATTGACCCGCGTGCTCGCGACGATCTACCTAACGAGGCCTTCGCGGCCGCCGCTGGCGGGCCTCTGGCTGTCGTCCCGCGGAACCAAGTCGAATCAGACAAAGAAGAATCTGACGGAGAGTTGATGCTGACCGAGCCAAGAGTGAAACTTGAGATCGCACTTGAGCAAGATGATCGGCAAGACCTTCTCGCCGGTCAATCTGGAATCTTCATGGTTCGCAACCGCAATCAAAACATGGGAAGCTATATCGTTTCCGGATTCAAGCGATTCGTCAACGCAAACAACTTCCGCACTCACGGGCTCTAATTGGAGCGACGGCTTTTGAGGGATTGGATCCCGAAAAACAGAACCAATCCGCTAGTTACGGTTGCCACGAAACCGACCAATTGTTGCGGCCGGTTAACAGCCGACATCAT
Source organism: uncultured Pirellulaceae bacterium (assembly GCA_964439245.1). GTDB lineage: Bacteria > Planctomycetota > Planctomycetia > Pirellulales > Pirellulaceae > Mariniblastus. Next base: position 9,177 of record CAYTPS010000014.1, read on the forward strand.
CGCCAACCCGATCGTGGCCGATACATAAACCAACGCAACGCTCGAGAAAGCAAGACGCCGAAGCCAAGTATCTTGTTCCTGACGAGTCCATAAGATACACGCAACTGTAATTGCGGCGCTGACCGAAAGCGTAAAACCCAAGTAGTCGAGCTGCGATTTCAAAGACGCCCAGCAAACGACCACGCACGCCAAAAAAACCTGCAGCCAAATTGCAGCAACCGGAGCATTTCCCTGAGTCGAATCAGTGAAATTGAGAACCTTCGGCAGCACACCATCCTCAGCCATCTTTGCGTAAACCCTTGGACCAGCGACCACCATCGACGAAACGGAACTCAGCAAACCAGCACTTACGATCGCACGAATGAGTAACGCCAAGCGCTCGCCTCCCAGCGCTGTTGATGCTGCAACGGCCACATCGGGAACCGCCTTTACCTCACTTGCCGCTGCGCCGTAAATGAAAATATAATTCAGCAAGAGATACAGCAGCGAAACGATCAGCGTCCCAATCACAAGCGCTTTAGGCACGTTCCTTTTTGGTTCGTCTACCTCCCCGGCAACGTAAACAGCCGCGTTGAATCCACTGAAGCTTAGCGAGATCCAAACCAAAGTGGAGGCCAATCCGTAGATCGAAAACGGAACGGCTTCCGTTTCTTCCTGAAGTCCTTTCCAATCGCTCGGATAACAGGAAAATGCGATCGCCACAAAAGTGACTAGCAAGCCAAGTTTGAGAACCACAACGAAATTCTGTGATAACAAGCCGATTTTCAGCACAATCGAGTGCAGCAACCCAAACACAACTATCACCGCAACTCCAGCCATACCTGGCCGAAACCAATCGGGGCGAATTGACGTCGGAATCGCGTAGAACTCGAACGCTGTAGCAGCAAACGCTATCGCGCCGGTAAATCCTGCCAACAATGAAACCCATCCAGCGATGAATCCGACGCACGGATGTACCATTCGGCTGAGAAATAGATACTCGCCGCCCGATTCGGTGATGCGCTGAGCCAATTGCCCGTAGCTAATCGCGCCGCATAGCGCGATGACAGAACCAATCAACCACGCCAGCATCAAATGTTGGCGATCTCCTAAATCACTAAGTGAGAATCCACTGGTGGTGAAGACTCCTGCTCCAATCATATTGGCAACGACTAGAAAAGTCGCCGACCACACTCCGAAAGGCCGCACATAATCAGCTTTCAGCACAGCAGCCTCGCCCAGAAAGAAAAGTGGACCCAAACGTCTTTCACGCCCAGCCCTCTAGCACAATTTTTCCTACACTACGTCCAGTCTCAAGCTTCTCGTGTGCCACACGCAGGTTCGATGCGTTAATGGGCGACATCACCTCTCCGGTCGTGCAAACGATACGTTCTTCTTCGATCCATTTCGACACGCGATTGAGCAAGTGATGCTGTTGGATCATATCATCTGTTTCGAACATTGAACGTGTAAACATGAACTCCCAGACGAACGTCGCGGACTTTGTCTTCATCAAACTCTGGTTGAGATTGTCTTGATTTTCGACGATGGAGACAATTTTTCCTTGAGGGCGAATCAGGTCGACCACTGCATCCCAGTGCGTATCTGTATTGTTAAAGATCGCGATATGATCAATGAACTTCATGTCCAATGCTTCGACCTGCGGGCGAAGCGGCTCGTAATGATTGATGACATGATCGGCCCCCAGCTTCATCACCCACTCCGATGATTCGGGGCGAGAGGCGGTAGCGATAACTCGCAGCCCAGCAATTTTTGCCAATTGAATGCCGATGGAACCAACGCCGCCGGCTCCACCAATAATCAACAAGGTTTCGTTGGAGTTGGCTCCCTCGACATCAATCCCCAGTCGCTCGAAAAACGCCTCGTAAGCTGTGATGGAAGTCAACGGAAACGCCGCAGCTTGGGCAAAATCCAGCACTGCCGGTTTCGCGCCAACGATGCGCTCGTCAACGAGATGGAACTGAGAATTTGTTCCGGGGCGTGTTATATCACCGGCATAGAACACTTCATCACCCACCTTGAACAAGGTGGCTTCAGGACCGGCAGCTACCACAACGCCCGCTGCGTCCCAGCCCAAGACTTTTGGAGATTCTTCAACCAGATCTTTAGGAGCACGTACCTTGGTATCAACGGGGTTGACCGCAATGGCTTTGATTTCGACCAGTAGATCACGGCCCGCGGGCGAAGGTTTCTCCAGATCTACGTCCGTGAGCGATTCTGGATTCTCAATGGGTAGATAACGGGTAAGTCCAACTGCCTTCATTTTTTCCTCAGTGTTCGTCGTCACATATTCGCAAGTTACGCCAAGCCCATCCGCAAAACCTACTAGCGACCACCGCTAGCAAAAATTCCCCGGGCTCTCTACGCACAAGTGTTTCTCAAAAGTCGCTTTCACGCAACCTGAAGGACCGAGCTTCAGCATGTGAAAATGGCTCACCCAACTCCTTACACTGAACTTAAAACGTACCATTTATCATTTTAAATCCGGCGATTTGAGTGGGTTTATTTTTCGGACAAGTGAGCTCGAGTAAACCGGCAAAATAGTTCAAGAATTTTGCCTGTTCATGACTTCTTCATTACCAACGGCGGAGGTTTCTGACGATGACCTACAAATGCCAACCACTTCATTCAAGGATGATCAAAATGTTTGTGTTCCAAAAAGTCTCCGCATGCGTAGCTCTATCTTCGATGGGTGTTTTTACAATGGTCGGTTGCTGTTGCAGCGGTAGCTGTGGCCTGCCGTTTGGCAAGAAGACTGTAGCTCCCGAAGCGAGTTCCCAACCATGCTCGACTTGTGGAGACGAATTCAACTATTCGACGCCTGCCCAAAGCTTCACAACTCCGACTTTAGGATCTGCTGCTGCACCGAAGTCGTATTCCACGCAAGAATTTTCAACTGAACAATTCTCTATTCCAACTCAAACCGCTGCCGCACCTGCGACAGTCACTCCGAAAACGGCACCAATGGCTGTGGAGCAGGGCACTGATGGCGGTGGATTCATCCCGAGGGTTCAAAGTTCACTAGCGCGGTAGCGAAGTAAACTTCACAGCAATGTTGTCCCATAGTTCATTCAACGTGGGATCCAACAAACGTTGACAACAAAAATCAATCAAGGTGTCAGAATTCTGACACCTTTTTCTATTCGATCGCAACTTCTATTTGGCCGTCGCACTGATCGAAAGAACATACTGGTATTCGGTGGACTGCATCGACCGCAGACGCCCCAGCAACAAGAAAATCAGTTCCCGGCAAACTCGATCATTTAGCGGACAATTTTCTTATTTCAAAGAGAAACATTCGTGCGGTGTTTTGATTGCCAGGATAGCCAAGTAAGATGGTTTCGTTGAACCAGAGTATACTGCCACACACCGCCTTCCTCGCGCTCAGATAAAATGACGAATCCTCGACTCCTTCTCTCTTTGCCACCCCGGATGTGTGAGCAGATAGGAGCATGTGAACCCACATTCGCAGAGCAATCGTTCTATACCCATGACCCTATCGACTCCCAATTGGGATCTGGTGGCGGAACAGCCTATGTGCTTCATCAAGCGTGGTTGACAAGTAACCAGCAGGGGTCTGCTGAGACATTTAGCGACTGGCTTTGCTCGCAACAACGCATCGTGATTCATGGTGGCGGCGAGAGTCGTCGATTGCCAGCTTACGCAGCGGCGAGCAAGTTATTCATTCCCATTCCAACACTCCGTTGGTCACGCGGTCAAAAGCTGGGACAAACATTACTCAGCCTTAACCGTACGTTCTTAGATTCGGCTTTAGCGGCTGCGGGGCAAAACCCGCGCGTCATGATCGCCAGTGGAGACGTGCTGCTGCGATCTCATCAAATTCAAACGCCATTGCCAGAAGCCGACGTTGTCCTCTTAGGCATGTGGGACTCACCAGAGGTCGCTCAAAATTACGGAGTCATGTTTGTCGACCGGGGGGATCCGCAAAAGCTACTAACTTTCCTTCAGAAGCCCACTCCCGATGAGATCCGCGAACGATCAAGAGAAAACCCTTTTTTGATTGACGTCGGCGTTTGGTTACTCAGCCAACGTGCAGTCAAATGTTTGATGAAGAACTGCGGGTGGAACGAGTCGAGTTCCCAGTTTGGTGAAGACATCCCGTCCACCTACGATCTCTATGGAGAGTGGGCCTTACATTTGGGCAGCGATGCGGGTAAACCGAACGATGAGATTTCTAAGTTGTCTGTCGCGGTCGCGCCAATACATGACGGCAAGTTCTATCACTTTGGCAAAACCATTGACGTGATCGAATCAATGTACGGGCTGCAGACGCTAGTCAATGACCAAACGGCCCTTGGAGCTGTGCCATCGCTAGCCCAACCGAAGCAGTTTGTTCAAGACTCATTGTTTGGGGTTCCACTTCGGCGACAAGAAAACGAACTGCTTTGGGTCGAGAACAGTTGTGTCCCCGCGACTTGGAAAATTCGTCGGCGACACATGTTGACCGGTATTCCCGAGAACGACTGGAAACTCGATTTACGTGAAGGTTTGTGTCTAGATTTCGCTCCAATCGACCAGACAGCCTTGGCGATTCGAACCTATGGCTTTACGGCAACCTTCAGGGGGGCGATCGGCGATAGGTCAACGCAATGGATGGAACAGAGCGCTCAATCGTGGTTCGATCAGCGAAACATTTCTCTCTCAGAAGCTGGTATCGACCCTAACTGCGATATACAAGCCGCACCAATTTTTCCTGTTGAAGAGCTATCCGATTTGACCGGGGAGTTCGTCCAGTGGCTTTGCGGCACGGCCCAATCCTCTCAAGAGACCCTAGGCGAGTCCTCGGAGAATCAGATCCATCGAGAGCGTTGGCTTAACCTACGTCGCATGTCCGCTCGCGAGATAAGTCAGTCGGTTAATCTGAATCGATCCTATGAGCAGCGTCAAAAGCACCGCATGGCTGTGCTGCCAATTATGGCAAAGCACGGTAAAAAGAGCGTCTTCTACAAACTGAACTTGGCCGAGACAGCAGAGACATTTGCCCAATCCGCTGCCCCCATTCCTGAAGAGTCTCGTCCTGAAGATGATCTTTTGTTGGCGGTGCACAACCGCATGTTCCGCAGCGAGGTCCTCAGAAAACGTGGGGATGACGCTTGGCAAACCGAAGAAGAGAAAAGCTTTCGTTTGCTTGAGCATGCAATCGTTTCTCCCTATCGTCGCGAACGTTCAATCCCTGAATTTACTCTCGCAGCTGATCAGATTGTTTGGGGCCGTGCCCCGGCGCGAGTTGATCTTGCCGGCGGTTGGTCGGACACTCCTCCGTATTGTCTCGAACACGGCGGAAGTGTCGTCAACATCGCCCTCAACCTAAATGGGCAACCTCCTGTTCAGGTCTTCGCGCGCCGATCAGAAGAACGGACGATTACTCTGCGGTCAATTGACCTAGGGCTGGGTGAGGTGCTGGCGACCTACGAGGATGTTGGGGGCTACCGAGGAATTGGCAGTGGATTCTCAATTGCCAAAGCAGCACTTGCCATGTGCGGTTTTCACCCCGAATTCAATGGTGACTCATTCCCGAGTCTCGAGAAACAATTAGACGCTTTCGGCGGTGGCATCGAACTCTCCATGCTTGCTGCGATACCTAAGGGCTCCGGGCTGGGGACAAGCAGTATCTTGTCCGGCACTGTATTAGGAACGCTCAATGAAATCTGCAGCCTGAATTGGGATGTCGTCGGTTGCGCCCAGCGCGTCAGCGCGGTCGAACAAATGTTGGGCAGCGGCGGTGGCTGGCAGGACCAATACGGTGGCTTGCTGCGCGGCGCGAAATTGATCCAAACGAATCCAAGTTTGAGCCAACTTGCGTCAGTAAGATGGCTGCCTGCAGAGTTTTTTGACCAGCCTGAATTAAGTGCTCGGTCGATGTTGTACTTCACGGGTATCACGCGCGTGGCGCACGACGTTCTTGGAGAGATCGTTCGAGGGATGTTCTTAAACGACCCAAAGCGTCTCTCTGTCCTTGGTCCAATTGCGGCCAATAGCAACGCTTGCTTTGACGCCGTACAGAAATCGGATGTGGACGCGTTCTCCCAAAGCATCGCAAGAAGTTGGGAGCTCAATCAGAAACTCGATGTCGGCACCAATCCACCGGAGGTTCAGAAACTGATGGAACGGATCCGTCCCTACCTGTCAAGTTTCAAGTTGGCAGGTGCTGGCGGCGGGGGGTTCCTCTATATGATCGCTAAAGACGCTGAGCAAGCTCAGTTACTCCGTCGCGAACTTGAAAACAATCCACCCAATCCGCTTGCTCGATTCGTGAAGATGTCGCTTTCTGCGACCGGCTTGCGAGTTACCAAGAGCTAACGCTGACCGCCAAGCTGCGTGAAACCTAAACGCAGAAGAGATAATCACTGATCCCGCGCTAACGTACTTCCTGTTTGTTTCATCGAGTTTCCTTTTGCCACACAGTCATGGCATTCGGAGACACGCAAGTACCCACTTTGGTGAACTTCAGAAAATGATCGAGAGGAGTAAAAGTTTTAGTGGCGCACTGGTCAATTGTGCTCTCAGCCCCCTTGTGTTATCAAATCGCACATACATTTTACGATTTCAAGACGGCGATATCGAATCATACTAGAAAAGCCAATTGCACTCGCCTCTTCTTGATCTCGGTCCGCCGAGATGGTCGCCTACGTCTGGATTAAGTCACACATAACTCTGCGACCTAAACAATTCTTTTTTTTCATTTCCACTCTGCGTATCCCATGTTTGAACGAAGACGAAACAGCTTCTTTTATCACATAGAAAAACTAGCATTTCTATGGGCACTACTTTGGACAACAGCGTTCAGCTCCGCCGAGCAACCCAAAAGTGAAACAAGCTCACCGGTCTTTGTTCATGGACCTCTTTGTGTTTGGCACTCACAACCGCATAAAGAATGTTCATTGGTTTGGATAGAACACCCCAAGCCCCCTCTGCAGAATTGGTTCGTGGCAAAGCTGGATTCGGGTATTCCGACAACGATGACGCAACGGTCTTGGAAATGCAAGGGAAGCATAGGGCGGTTTATGTACGCCGAGCTTTTAAGGTTTCTAACTCGGCGGAGATCGACGCGTTGAATTTAGACGTTCTGTATGATGACGGTTTCGTCGCATTCCTCAACGGACATGAAGTGGCCCGAGCCAATGTGTCAGGTAATGTTATCAACGCGAACTTGAAAGAGATCAAGGTTGAAAATCACGAAGCAGAGAAACCTGAAACTTTCTCCTTAGAGAACCCCAGCCAGTGGTTACGAGACGGTCAAAACGTGTTGGCGATCATTGGAGTCAACAAGAGCATTGATAGTACTGACTTGAGCTTGCACCCATCATTGAAAAGCATGTCAAAAGGCGAACAGTCGGTCTTAATTAAGCGCGGTGAGAAGTGGCAAGTCTGGTTGGGAGACTCGCCGGAGCAAGATTGGATGACGTCTTATCCGGACGTGTCCAAAAACAAACCCGCGATAGAGGATTCGAAAGACTGGAAAATGGAAGTTCGGTATTGCCCACAAGGCAGCGCCGATTGGCGGGCCGCCAAAATTGACCGACATCCCATGGCCGATTCCGGCAGTAACGTAGGCACCACGTTCATTCAAAATCTAGAAGCCGCAACTGAGTATGAGATCGAATTGATCGGCTCGCAGTCAGGAGACAAGGTCGTCCAACGCTCTCTAATGATGAAGACGGCGCCAGAGACGCGTCCCGAAAAAATGAGCTTCGTTAACGGAGGTGATATGTTTCACACCCGAGAGCTATTGGACGCGATGAATAGGCGGGCGGGAAAACTTGAGCCGATGTTTGCGCTGCTGGGCGGAGACCTTGCCTATGCCAACGCGCGCGATGCCGGACGCTGGTATCAATGGTTTGATTCCTGGTATGAGAATGCAGTGACCGATGGCGGTAGGCAGATTCCAATGATCGCTGTCATTGGCAACCATGAAACAAGCGGCTTGGGACGCGACCGAGCCAAATTTTATTACAGTCTCTTCCCTCTACCCGAAGGGCGCTCCAATTTCGTCGTTGATTTTGGAGACTACATGAGCATCGTTAACTTAGATTCGCAACATTCGCAGCCCGTTAGCAACCAGACTCAATGGCTAGAGGACACCCTGAGCAAACGCCAGTCTATTCCGATACTTTTTGCGTGCTACCACCGGCCAACCTTCGGGACGTTTGTTAAAGAAGACATTGCGGCCGTTCGCACTCATTGGGTGCCGTTGTTTGAGAAGTACAAAGTCGATACCGTTTTCGAACACGACCACCATGTCTTCAAACGATCTTCGCCAATCTTTCAAGGACGTGCCGAAAGTGATCGCGGCGTCCTGTATATGGGGGACGGTGCGTGGGGCGTAAGAGTGCGCCCAATCCCCAAGAACTACGGTGAAAAGCTGCCATATATCGAACGGGCCGCGAGCAAGAATCATCTGATTCATGTTTTGATTGACGGTGATAAGGTTCACTACCACGCCACCGAGGCTGACGGAAATGTGTTCGACAAGTACCACAGAGAGTACTAGAGGGTATTTCAAATACCTTCCATTTTTGCGGGACTGAATGTAGTGGCATTCGCTCGAATTCCTCGGCCCCGTTTTAGACGGGGGACTTTTGGCGAAGTCTACTGCAGGTTTTGAAACGTCCTCCAGGTTAAACTCAGAGCGCATCGGATTGGGGCAATCAACGTCCCATCAAAGAGCTTCGCGCCATATCAGAGGACGTCCACCAAGGACAGACGGACACTGGAGACACCGCTACGCGGCCTTCGACTGAGGCAGGAAACGGCTTATGCCCGGCCAGAGCAGTCTGCCGTTATCTTTGAAATAACGCGAGCGAAAATAGAATTTGGAAAAGCACTTGCTGTGTAAGGCTTGAACTTCGCTAGGCGTCAGATTTTTGTACTTCAAAACGGGCTGATACACGGAGTACTTGCTGTGGTCAAAGTCCTCGATCTGATCCTTGACCTCGTCGTAGAACTGCGTTCCGGGGTAGGGCGTTACGATGTTGAAATTCGCAAACGTGGGATTGACCTTTCGAGCATAATTCAACACGTCAAAGATACTCTGCTGTGTATCGTCGGGAAATCCCACCATAAAACCGGCGACCGTTCGAATACCCATCCCACGACATTGCGCAATGAAATCACGTTGCTTGTCGTCTTTGATCGCTACTCGATCGTATTTCTTCAACGTTGCCTCGTCAGGCGTCTCAATCCCAATCGTGATACTTGTCAAACCGACATCTTTGAGCGCTTTAAGTGTTTCAATCTTCATGATGTCAACGCGCGTTTCGATCGAAAACTGAATACGCTTCGAGAGCCCGCCGATCTTCTCGGCAAGCTCCAAGGCTTTTTTTCGGTTGAGCCCAAATAGGGGATCACGAAACTTAAAAGACTCAAACCCGTATCGATCAATTCCGTGCTGCATTTCGGCGGCAACCGAATCAGGACTGCGAAAACGTGTCTTGCTCTCAATCATGATGTAGGGGCAGTAGTTGCATTTGAAAGTGCAGCCCCGACTTTGTTGAATCAGAGTCGTGGGGAACCGCCAGAAATCGTACATGATCCGAAAGTCCGCATAGCGAAACAAAGACCAGTCGGGCATCGGCAGTCGATCCAAATCGGCCACTACGCCAACATCAACAACATTCTCTTTAGACGCCAGAACTTCATCCCAACGGTAGAGCAACTGCTCAGGCTCACCCTTGAGAACAAGTACATTAGCGCCCTCAAACGCAGAGGCAATCGCCTCACTCATCGCAAATGCTACCTGGCCAACAACGAGTACCTTCGCCTGAGGATTGTTCTCAACGATCGAGCGAATCGTCTCCATTTCGTCATCCAGCGTTAATAACGCTGGGTTGAAAATGTAAACATCAGCTGGAACAACTTCGTCCAACCTGTACTCAACGGTATGCCCAAGTTTCTTCAGCACGGCAACCAAATAGGCAAAATTAAGGGCTGTTGGCCTATAGTCCCGCAGGTACATTCGCCGGATAAAGTTCTCCCGGAGATTGGTTGATTTTTCAGGCATGCCAACCCCCATGCCGCCAGCAAAATCTTTTTGCACATTGTTTCGGCGGGTATCCCAAAGACAAACATTCATACTTGCAACTTTATTTGGACAGGTAATTAATTGTCGCTTGGAGCGCCGCGCGAAATACGGACGTTCGGATTCACGTTAGCATTTTGCGTTCCAGCTGAGCCAGAATCGAAATGTGGCGTTGGAACAACTCTCTGTTCTACACGAGAGCTTGAAATTCCTTGAGAGCGGTTTGAAGCATTTTTGTAGCTAGCCACAGGTTCTTTTGCCTGCTGCTTCTGGCTCTCCATCCGTGGATCTGGTGACTCTTGCGTATTGACGGGCCACGGTCGATCTCCCAGCGATCTTCCAACGAGAATCACCCGACCTCCTCGCCCAACGAAATATGTGATTCCACGCCATGTAACGACGTTCCCAACAGTCGACATCAGCAACATGAAATTACTTACCAACGCCGTTAAAGGACCAGCGAACAGATCAAACTTCTTTGCCCGACGATAGCTTCGCCAACTTGGGCAGTTGCTTCGTCCGATATTCTGTCGAATAGCCGCCCGGGCAACGCCCATCAGATACAACCCAATAGAGGACCCGAGCACCCAGTAACCCCAACTTGCTCCTGCAGCGATTGCGACAATACCGGCAACCAGTCCTCCCCAGAAACCGATGGTCGCAATAGTGGTCACAACCAGCGATGTAAACCAATAAAACGGTGCATAGCGGCGGCTAATGAGCAACTGCCGTCGCAAAAACTCCGTTAGCGCCCCCCAAGTGAATTCAACCGCTGAGGTGCAAACACACTGAGGTTCAAATTCAACGTCCAAATTTGCCGAGCGAAGTGCACGTGTGGCAACCAAGTCATCGCTCAATACTCCCGACCACGCCTCACGGATGCCGACCGCATCAAAAACGTTTCGATGAATGGCCCAAGAACCACCCCAAACAAGATAGTGTTTGCCTCTACCAAGAAATGAGGCAAGTGCATTGTTGATGGTACAACCCAAGAGCGTCGGCAGTTTCTTGTTCTTCGGAACCATCCATCGGTATCCCGTCCGGGCGCCAAGGCCCTCACGGCCAACGCTGTTAACCAGCCAGCGAAGCCACGTACGTTTGGGACTGGCATCAGAATCTGCAAACACGAGAACATCGACCTCTTTCGATAGCTCCGCCGTGGCACAACGCAAGTTGTGAACTTTCTGGCCGCATTGCTCGGTTCTACCGGCGACGATTAGTCGGGATCGCACGCATCGGTTTTCCTTCTGAACGTTGCGAATCAACTGGACCGAAGAATCATCGGTGCGCTCAACGACAAAGGTAACTTCGTAGTTAGGATGATCTTGCTGCATGAAAGCTGTCAGATTTTCGCGCAACTGATGCTCCATACCTTTACATGGGATGATGATGTTGGCCCGAGCATACGTATGCGCCAGCGGCGCGGGTTTTTTTTGGTGTACTTTCCAAAAGCGATGGTTCTCAACGAGCAACGCAAGAAACGCAATTGAGTAGACCCACGCGCCCAGTACACAGCTGATTCCAGCAATGATTAAAAAATTGGTCAACATCAGGGCTCGTTTCACTCGTAGAGCAGGCAGGGTCAGCGGTTTAGCGAAATAGGTTGGTTCTCCCAAGCCCATTTCGCCAATGCAATGTAGACCGGCGGGGTCCACCATCTGAATCGGCGAAGACACTGTTAAACTTTAGCGATTCTAACGAACCGGCGGGCACCATAGGTTACAACGCAAGCCAAACCTCCCGTCGATAGGGGAGTACAAGCGGGGATGGCCCACAATGCAAATTGCGAGCAAAGGCAAGAGGCAAAAGTGACGATAAACACTTAAGATTTGCAAATGCCAATTTTGTTCATTTTTGCAAATTCCGCTCAAGTTTCTTGCGGCAACTACCCCGCGAGACGCTGCGATTTTTGCTCAGTTCAATATTGGTGAAGTCAAGCTGTTTTGATAATGTGATGCGGCAACAGGCGATGACGAGCATGTTTAGCTTTCGTCAAGTGATAGCCCTTTCACGACTTGCTTGTTAACGATCGCCCGGCAGTAACCTAGTCAAATGAGTTGACGGGGCTGCAACGTTCGGGCCACGGAATGGACACCACTCAGGGTTTCGAATTAGGAACCCGTAGATGACAAAGGATGTCAGTGATGGATGTAAAGAAGGATTTTGACATGAACGTGCATATCCGCTGGATGATCCGACGAGATATGCCCGAGGTTTTGGATATTGAGCAGAGCAGTTTTGAGTTTCCGTGGACTGAAGAAGACTTCATCCGATGCCTACGTCAGCGGAACTGTATCGGAATGGTAGCCGAGTACGACGAAAAGGTCGTTGGTTTTATGATCTACGAGCTACATCGTGATCAGTTGCACGTCCTCAATTTCTCCGTCGGACCTGACGTCCATCGGCGAGGCATTGGATCTCAAATGGTTAATAAGTTGCTTGGCAAACTCTCGCAGCAACGTCGCAATCAAATCACCCTCGAGATTCGCGAAACAAACCTAGCGGCTCAGGTGTTCTTCCGGAATCTTGGATTCAAAGCCATCTCTGTCCTTCGTGACTACTATGACGATACCGTCGAAGATGCTTACGTGATGCAGTACCTGTACCAGCAAAAGGCCGAGCAAGACGAACACTCGACCAATCGAATTGCCCGCCGTTTGGCAGGTTGATCCAACGCTGGTCAGCCATGCACCTGCGAACAATGAAATAAGTCCGGCCTTCACTTGGAAGACCGGACTTTTTTCGTGAGAGAAACAATAAAAAAAGGGCATGATTCGAAACCATGCCCTTCAAGTTAATCAACTGATACTGATCAGTGTTTAGTAAGTCGCGAAGTAAGCGTGCGCCCATGCCAATTTGTAGGCAATCGTTGCAACGACAGGGTTGTCGAGGTCTTCGTCGATCCATTCCGCTAGTTCCGCGTAATCCTCGGCACACTCGATGAAGTCCGGTCGTCCTCCATTTGCAATTGCATAGTCAATCTCATCGTCAACGATCTGCTCAAGCTTCTCTAGAATGCTGTCGACGATTTCTTCTGTACCATCAACACCCGCATGCTCCAAGTAGCAGATAGCATAGGCGGCGCCGGTGAACACATTGCAACCCTTGCGAGAGAGACGATTTCCATCCTCTTCGTAGAATCTATCTTTGGCGGAAAAATTCAACGCGCAACTAGCAACGTTCAGCAAGTACGCATCACATGGGTCGGTCGCGGCATCGGCAAGTTCTCCGATCTCGGCAGCAAGCGCTGCCAGGCATTCCTGATTGCTGACTTCTGGTGGCGAGACAGGATCTTCGCAAAAGGCGACCGAAATGTCTGTCGCACCGTTAGCCGGAAATTCGACGCGTGTAAACGTTTGGCCAGGCTCAGCGATGAAACTTAAATCACCTGTAGAAAAATCACGCTGCGCAATGAGCGTATCACCATCGTAAATGTCAACAGTTAAAGCACCTGGAGTAGCTATCGCTGGGTCAATAATGGTCGTTAGACAGAATCCACAAGCATCCCCTAAATCAGGATTGGGCTCAAACACAAGAGTTGTTGGTGGCTGCAGGAAATCAACAGGATCGATAAAGAACAAGACATCGACTGGTGCACCGCCAATGTTTCCCTGAACTGAGAAAAAAGTTTCAGCAGGAATCACGCCAAATACTTCATCGGGCGTCAACGTTCCAGATGGGATCGTTAACTGAGGAGTATCAACCGCCACACCTTGACCTGAGAGTACTTCGCCGTCATCAAAACTTCCGAAGACGAAACCTAATGGTCCTTGTTCAAAAACAGCCTCTTCAGCATCAATTCCAGATACGATCGTGGCATTTCCTTGTGCCTCGATCGCTGCGGTAAATGCTTCACATGCTGCGACGTTTTCTGGGGCTTGTGCGTAAACTTGAGTTGCTAGGGAAAATACGACAGCTGCCGCTATCGCCAGAGAATAAAGGGGTCTTGTAAGATTCATTAAAATCTCTTTCGGTGTGGGAAGGAATGTGGTTGAGGCCGTGTATGCGAGGAACTCCTTGCGAAGCTTCGTCGGGTGGCCATTGTTCTCAGGTAAAAGTTTAACTGGAAGCACTTGAAATCCAAAGATAAGTTGGCTTTGGGCGCGTTTTCTTGAGATAAATTACCCGATAGCACCGCCAAACATCGCTAGAAGTTCGAGATCCAGATATTTGAGGCGATTCCGCAAGTCCCCGAACCGGTCTAAGCGCGATCACTTCCTCTGCCTGTAGGCCTTAGCTGACAAGAGTCATTTTGTCGCACCTGTAATCCTACCTAACCAAAAGTCCGGCAATTGGTTAACGTATTGTGCCTTTCGGCATTCAAGCCAAGGATGACCACTCGGAGAACCACGTGAGCGAATTGACCCACTTTAACGAACATGGGGAGTCGCAGATGGTCGATGTTGGAGGCAAGCTAGAGACGGAGCGTTTGGCTACTGCCGCGGGAACCGTGGTGATGAAGGCAAAAACGGCGGAAAGAATCAAGGAAAACGGGATCGAAAAGGGCAATGTTCTGGAAATCGCGCGTGTTGCGGGCATCATGGCCACAAAACGCACACCAGATCTGATTCCACTCTGCCATCCTCTTCGAATTACGTCGGTAGATATGGCTTTAGCATTTACATCAGAGACAGAATTGCAAGTTAAGGCAACGGTAACTGCGACTGACCGAACAGGTGTTGAAATGGAGGCATTGACTGCGGTTAGTACTTCGTGCTTGGTGGTCTACGACATGTGCAAGAGCATCGACAAGGAAATGACGATCACCAATGTCTGCCTGACGGAAAAATTGGGTGGCAAAAGCGGTCATTTTAAACGCCAACAGGCGTGAACCTTTTCAGGAAAACACTGTGAGCCAAATAGCCAGCGGCGATACTCATACAACAGAAAACCGCAGCCCATCCGAACCAGCTGCCCGATCCAAGCAACGCTCAGCAGCGCGGCAACAGTTGGCTGAATTGTACGCGCCTGTTTCAGAACAACTCGCTGCGGTGGAATCGATCCTGCAAACCGAACTCAGCAGCGACGCACCATTTGTCGACCAGTTACTCGAGCACAGTTGGTTGGTGGGCGGAAAGCGCATGCGGCCAGTTTTATTGCTGCTTTCTGGGATGGCCATTGCGAAACCAGAAATTAGTGCTGATCGTGAGCTGCATTTGATGGGTGCGGCGATAGAGATGATTCATACAGCGACGCTGATCCACGACGATGTATTGGACAAAGCCGATCTTCGGCGTCATCAGCCAACGGCAAATGCCAAGTGGGGCAACCGCGTTAGCGTCTTGCTTGGCGATTATCTGTTCACCCACGCATTTCACGTT
>CAYTPS010000014.1:24626-27873 GCA_964439245.1 uncultured Pirellulaceae bacterium
CAAGAGTGGTTCGGCTGCCGCATTGGGAAAACTGGCGGCGGCAAGCAATCTTGTTTGTGCCGGCGAGATGAAACAGAATTTCCACGCGGGCAATTTCGAGATCGACGAAAACGTC
Source organism: uncultured Pirellulaceae bacterium (assembly GCA_964439245.1). Classification (GTDB taxonomy): domain Bacteria; phylum Planctomycetota; class Planctomycetia; order Pirellulales; family Pirellulaceae; genus Mariniblastus. The sequence goes on from CAYTPS010000014.1 coordinate 24,742, forward strand.
TATTTCGAAATCGTTTCACAAAAGACAGCCGAACTCTGTGCAGCTGCATGTGGCATCGGAGCAATGCTGGTCGGCGCCAACGCGACACAAATCGATGCATTCGAGGGTTATGGCCGTGACCTCGGTATTGCTTTTCAAATCATTGACGATGTACTTGACCTAGTTGGCACCGCCGAAGATGTCGGAAAAACACTTGGTACTGACCTATTCAATGCCAAAGCCACTCTACCGATAATCCACTGCCTAAACACGCTTAGTGCAGACCAGCGCGGCCAGTTCCTGGACGTCCTCAACGCCGGGACAGATGTGGCTCGAGCTGTCGAACTCCTGACTTCAACGGGCTCAATCGATTACGCTCGGCAAATAGCACAGCAACACGCATCTCGCGCGGAAGCGTTTGCGAAATCCTTACCTCCGAATGATGCCTCGCAGGCACTCGTCAAACTCGCTCAATTCATCCTTGAACGTTCCCACTAGATCACCTCAGTGCCGCAACTGGATGGGATAACTGGTGTTTTATTTTGGCAAACGCTCGGATCGTCTCACGGCGCTTTCGCGATCGAGAATCGGCTGGACTTCCTCGATGAACTCGTTCAAGTCTTTGAACTGGCGATAAACGCTGGCGAAACGGATATAGGCAACATCATCAAGCCTACTGAGTCTTTCCATCAGCCATTCGCCAATCAATTGGCTGTCGATCTCAGAACTCTTATGATCGTATGCTCTTTGGATCGTATCAGAAATCGCAGTTTCAACGTCGTCAGTTGCAATCGGCCGTTTCCAACACGCACGCTCAAGCCCTTGGCGAATCTTCGCCGGAGAGAATGGTTCGCGCGTTCCGTCCTTTTTGATAACCGGCAAATCAAGTTCCGCGACTCTTTCGAAGGTAGTAAACCGCTTGTCGCAACTCTGGCAAACGCGGCGGCGACGGATCGCGTAACCATCCTCACCGCTACGTGAGTCGACAACTTTGTCGTTGTCGTTTTGACAAAATGGACACTTCATAAAACAGACCTCAGAAACGGCGAAAAGACTTCGCTCAAAATGATAACGAAAACTCACCGCTGAGATGCTGAAAATTTGCCAAACCGTCGCATTTGGTGCCACTTAGGAGCACACGCGCGGTGGCCCCGTTACAGATTGACAGAACTACCCAAAGCCTCGCAATTTGCTTGTCTTGCCGGCAGCCCTTTCGCTTGTTCTCATCTCCTTCGATCTTTCTGCGACAAACTACCGGACCGAACAGCCCCGAACTTAAGCTCCCCGGTCGGTAGTGCTCCGGTCAAAACCATTGACAGCGTGACAAGCAACCGATGACTGTAGTGCCGCTGGTGGTCCCCGACGATGCCCACCACTCAACACCGCCCTGTTCTCATACCTGCGCTAATTCGTAGCAGACGTTTTTCGTTTCAAATTTCGACGTCCGTCTGCTATACTGTTTAAATCGGTGCGGAAGGGGCGGCTTGAGACGGGCCTCACAAACCAGTCAAAGCCCTCGGAATTCACTAAAACTTGCGGATCCGGCATAGCCGGTACCTTTGGACGAGAAAGATTCCGCAAGCCCCACCATAACGCCTTCTAACGGGGCACGGTTTCACGTTGGGCGTTTCTTACTGTTTGATCTTTTGAGCCAAACAGACTTTAATATAAGACTTGGCGCAAACCGCGTTTGAGGGTTCGGTGTGCGGCTGTAGATCACAATATCGTCGCAGAGAAATTTACTTTAAGGGTCGAATCACTTGGCAAACTTCAATCCAAACTTTGATAATTCAAACACGCTCTATTCTAGCGAGAACGAGCACGACAGTTGTGGCGTGGGTTTCGTCGCGCAAATCGAGGGCAAGGCCTCTCGTGAAATCGTTTCCGACGCGTGCGATATCCTCGCTCGCATGGAGCACCGCGGAGCGTGCGGATGCGAGCAGGAAACCGGCGACGGCGCGGGGATTCTGGTCGCGATGCCTGTGGATTTTATGCAGCGGATCGCCAAAGAAAATGACTTCGACCTGCAAGATACCTTTTTTGCGGTCGGGAACATCTTCTTTTCCAAGGACGAACCCACCACAGAATTTGCCAAGAAAGCATTCGAGGACACCTGTGCTGAGAACGGGCAACACTTCATTGGTTGGCGTGATGTTCCTGTCGACGCAAAGCGCGCTAACATCGGTGCCACGGCCGTTCGGTCCGAACCGGAGATCTGCCAGGCATTCGTGGGCCCCGGAGAAGGTATCAGCCAAGACGAATTCGAGCGGAAGTTATACGTAATCCGCAAGATGACTACGAAGAAGGTCAACGCTAAATTCGGCGGCATCAACGAAGAATTCTACGCCTGCTCTTTGTCATCGCGCATTCTGGTCTACAAAGGAATGCTCTCAACTGCTCAGGTTCCTCAGTACTTTGACGATCTGCAGTGCAAGGACTTCACCAGTCATCTTGCAATGGTGCACTCACGCTTCTCCACCAATACGCTACCGGCTTGGTCACGCGCCCAACCACTGCGTTGGATGGCTCACAACGGCGAGATCAATACGCTGCGTGGAAACCGCAACTGGATCACGGCTCGTCAGGGTCTGATGGAATCACCTGTATTGGGTGACGATCTCGAGAAGGCGATGCCGACCATCGAAGAAGGCTGCAGTGACTCCGGCGAATTAGATTGCGCTTTGGAACTTCTCATGATGGCTGGACGTGAGTTGCCAGAAGTCGTCATGATGATGATCCCGGAGGCCTGGCGAAACCATAAAAGCATCCCGCGGAACAAACACGCCTTTTACGAGTATCACGCTTGCCTCCAAGAGCCTTGGGATGGTCCAGCCTCGATTTCGTTTACTGATGGTACCGTCATCGGCGCAGTGTTGGACCGCAACGGTCTGCGCCCCAGTCGATATTACGTCACCGATGACAACCGAGTCATCATGGCGAGTGAAGTTGGCGTGTTGGAAATCGATCCTGCCAAGATCGTCAAGAAAGGTCGCCTTGAGCCGGGCAAGATGTTCTTGGTCGATTTCGAAAACGGTCGCATCGTATCTGACGGCGAACTAAAAGACGAAATCGCTAACCGTCGTCCCTACGAACAATGGTTGTCAAACCAACGAATGACTCTTGGCGAATTGCCAAACAGAGATCCTGCTCCGT
>CAYTPS010000015.1:0-5874 GCA_964439245.1 uncultured Pirellulaceae bacterium
CTGTGGCTCAACTAAAAGCCGGTCACACTCGACGAGTATCGCGGGCTGGGAGAACGTGTTCCGGAGAAAGCCAATTAAATTCGATTGTTGATCGAATCGCGACCGGTTCGATTGAAAAAGTGCACCTACGCAAACGCTTTTTTGATTCGCGCAACCGCTTCTTGCGTATTCTCTAAGCTATTGAAAGCGCTCAGGCGGAAGTACCCCTCGCCAGCGGCACCAAAGCCACTGCCTGGCGTACCGACGATGTGCGACTCGCCCAGTAATTTGTCGAAGAAATCCCAACTGCTGACGCCATCGGGAGTCTTCAGCCAAACATAGGGTGCGTTGACGCCGCCGTAGATTTCGAATCCTGCCTCGGTCAAACCCTCGCGCAGTACCTTCGCGTTGTTCATGTAAAACGCGATCAATTCTTTGATCTGCTTTTTACCCTCATCGGTATAAATCGCTGCGGCGGCACGCTGTACCGGGAACGAGACACCGTTGAACTTGGTACAGTGACGCCGGTTCCACAACGCGTGAATCGACTGCTGAGCACCATCGCTGGTCGTTCCCATCAGGCCTTTGGGAATAATCGTCAACGCACAACGCACACCGGTGAAACCGGCAGTCTTGCTGAAGCTGCGGAACTCAATCGCACAATCGCGGGCACCTTCGATTTCGAAAATCGAGCGCGGCACATCCGGTTCAGAAATGAACGCCTCATAGGCTGCATCATAAAGAATGATCGAGCCATTGGCTTTGGCATACTCGACCCACTTCGTCAGCATCTCTTTGGATGCCACCACACCGGTTGGGTTGTTGGGGTAGCAAAGATAAATCAAGTCAACTTTTTCGGTCGGCAACTCCGGTTCGAAATTCGACTCGGCCGTAACTGGCATGTAGATCAAACCCTCGTAGCGACCATTTTCATCGGCCGGTCCAGTGTGACCCGCCATCACATTTGTATCGACGTAAACTGGATAAACCGGATCGAGGACGGCGATTTTGTTGTCGCTGCCGAAGATGTCGAGGATGTTTCCAGAATCGCACTTGGATCCATCTGAGACAAAAATCTCATCGGCCGAGACATCAATGCCACGATCTTGAAAATCGTTTTGGGCGATTGCCTCCCGCAAGAAGTCATAGCCCTGTTCCGGGCCATAGCCTTTGAACGTTTCGGCATTGGCCATTTCATCGACGCCTTTGTGCATGGCGTCAACAATCGCTGGAATCAGTGGCTGTGTCACATCGCCGATGCCCATTTTGATCACGTCGGCATCTGGATTGGCCTCGCAGTACGCGCGGACACGGCGACCAATTTCAGGGAAAAGGTAACCGGCTTGAAGTTTCAAATAGTTCTCGTTGATCCGTGCCATGACAAAATTTTCGCAGTTGTGTTGATAGTGAGTTTTAACGACTCCCGATTTTCCCCAAAGGGATCCGTCAGGAAGCCCGGTATTTTAGCGGCGTACCGCTTCCCAGCAATGGTTAAATCCAATCGAAGCTTCAACCGTGTCCCATTGACCAACAACTGGATTTCAAGCAATCTTTGGATCTGGATAGCCGGCTATGCCGATTGTATTGGTGCCGTGCGATATCGGAGCTACAGAATCTAAGAACTTGCCATCGAAGAGCAAGGTTCACAGAACGACTAACGTATTGTTTATGTGAAAACTCTCCAGCTGGAGGGAGGTGCACCAAGCTCATAGAGTTCGTTAATGATTCGATCCAAATTCACATGGTTTTTCGCGGTACTATTGGCCGCCACGCTATTTGGTCTTAGCGCTTTGACGGGTTCGAAAGAGATGACAGTCAGCCACCTTTTGGAGCAAGCTCGTGGTGACAAGATCCACTGGAACACCGAGGGAAAACCGCCCGAATTTTGGGACAGCTTCAATCACCGGCATTACAACCGATACTGTAAGAAGTTCGCCATTCAGGAGCTAGGCAGACGCGGTAGTGATTCACAGGAAGCTGTGCCAGAGCTGATTCGCTTATTCATTCAACACGACGATTGGGACAGCGGAGATGGAGTCGTTGACTACCGATCCGATATTGCTCGGACGCTGGGGGCAATTGACGACCCGGCAGCAATCGCCCACATGATCAATTTGATTCGAGAGAAATGCTCAACACCCGATCCCAAGACCGGCCGCGGCCCGATGCGGTGGCATGACGGGTCTGTTCACTACGACGACGGACGCGGCTGCGGACCCGATGGTATCGTTGAAGGATTAATGCTGTTCAGTGATAAGCACCACCCAGAAATCCTCGAACGTCTTGCAGAATTGCAACCCGAACTCGAAGCAATGGCGTTACCCAACAAGTGGGCTAAGAGAGCTGTGACTGATGCCATTGAGTTTTTCCAATCCCCATCAAGGCAAGACAAAACCTGGCAAGTGGAATTCATAAAAATGCGTCACGACTTGGCTGAAGTTGAGTAGATCTTGGTCGCAAATTTGCGAGCAGAAAATCCCCAAAAAGGAACCGCCGTCAATCGAACGTTTCTAATTTCGAAATTTCGCGTTCTAGATCTCTTTTGACATCGTCATGAAATTTCTCGATGGCCTTACGAATCTTTTTGATTTGGCCCGCGTACATATTCCACATCACGCGCTGTTTTCGAAACGGCGTTCTACTTTCCCGCAAAACCTGGCAAAAGTGCATCCGCACCTGGACCTCGGTGTCTTTGACGCCCGAAAACCGCAAACACTTGTTCATCCAGCGAATGATTTTTCGCAGCGTTTTCTTGTGAGCATTAGGCGTTTCCTCAAAGTGACCATCAATGATCCCGCACAGATAGTTCGCATAACCTTGCTCGTCGTGGGACAAAAACAACATATAGGTTAGCAACTCTTTGTTGTCTTTCTTGAATCGAGCCAATCGCAGGCACGCATTGAGCAATTCATCGCGTTCCAAACGCATCAGTGTTTTCTTAATTTCTGCAAGTGAAGCCGGGTCCATACTGTGCCTTGAGAGAGAAGTCGCGTTTCGTCAGCTGCCGCGGAAGCCGAGCAGTTTAACGGGAATGCTCACAAGCTTGTACTGGCGCGATAGTCGACACGCTAATGATTGGCTAGATTAGAGCTTCTTCTAATAATTCCGCAGCAGTGCACTTTCGCAACCCAAAAATCGTATGACCGATATCGAAGCCAGCATTTACGACTACCCGCAATACTACGACCTAATTTTCGCGGCCGAGTGGAAGCCGGAATTTGATTTTTTGGAGGCCTGTTTTGACAAGTACGTTGACACAAAAGTCACGCACCTATTCGAGCCGGCTTGCGGAACGGGGCGTTTGGTTTACCGATTCGCAGAGGCGGGTTACGAAATATCTGGAAACGATCTGAACGCCAAAGCCATTGAATTCTGCAACGATCGTCTAGCACAACATGGTCTGCAACAACGCGCGGTCGTGGGTGACATGACTCGGTTCACACTGGATCAACCGGTACAGGCAGCGTTCAACACCATCAACAGCTTCCGGCATCTGAACACCGAACAACAAGCCATCAAACACTTGAACTGCATGGCTGATGCCATCGTCAAAGGAGGCATCTATGTGCTTGGCTTTCACTTGAGCCCAATCGGCATCGCCGCATGCGACCAAGAATATTGGAGCGCTGAAGAAGACGGACTAAAAGTGAACAGCGGTATGTGGATTGAGAAACGCGACACGCGTCGGCGAATTGAAACCCTTGGTATGTCCTTTGACGTGGAGACTGCCGATGAAAAACTGCGAATCAAAGACGAACTTGTCTTTCGGACCTACACATGGCCGCAGTTCGAAAGACTGATCAAAAAGATACCTCGACTGGAACTGGTCGATACATTCGATTTCGATTACGCCATCGACAACCCTCAAGAGATCGATCAAGAAAGCGAAGATGCCGTATTTATTCTGAAAGTCAGATGAAGGCAGCTATCGCGATTTACACATGAATAAAAAAAAGCCCGCGTCTAATGAGACGGGGCTTTTCTGGTTAACGGGAATTCCGTTTACACATCTTACAGACCGAAACCGCTGATAGTTTCCAGTAGTTTATCTACCGCTGGTTTAACAATGCCTTGGAGAGGTCCGGGGACTTTAGCCATGAGACCTTCGATCACGCCAGTGAACTGCCCCAAGATTCCGCCAACGGCGGTCTTCTGAGCAGCGCCCATGTCGCCAATGCCCATGCCCTCGAGGGCAGTTCCAAAACCGCCGATTTTTTCGGCGAGGCCTGTCGCTGCAGTTTCGCCACCGGTTGCCAAACCGCCGAACCCTTCGGTGATTTCACCAATCGGTCCCATCAACGCCTCTTTTTGGTCGCCAAGAACAGATAGATCAACGCCGGACATGTCGAAGCCAGGAATGCTCAGTCCGCTGCCAACGCCGGCGACGCCTTCACCGACCGCACTTACGCCATCGCCGACTGCACCAGCCACGGCTCCTACGCCATCGCCAACTACGCCTGCCGCATCTTGGGCAGCACCACCAACCGTTGGCAAGACAAACTTCCAGATACCGAACAGAATGGCTCCTAAAATCAACAGGGGCAGGATAGCTTTCAGTAGCCCTCCACCCGCCGACGCCGCATCACCTGCGGCACCAGTAGCCGCACCGGCGACATTTGACGCCGCATTTCCAACGCTACCTGCAACGTTCGAAGCCGCATCAGTCGCTCCGCTGAGCATATTCCCGAGGCCCAAGTTGCTTGTGAGGCTCGACGGCAATAGTCCGCCAAGATATGACTTTTGCTCGCCAAGCAAACTTCCAAGTCCGACTGCGTTGAGCGCCTTACTTTTCACGTAGTTGCCGATGACTCCCATCAGAATTGGAGCAGCCATCGACATCAATTTGCCAATCATGCCCGAGCCAAGTCCCAACGAACTACCGACAGCTTCCTGAGCCTGCTGGTTGCCGGCGCCAAAAACCATATCAAGAATTCCGCCACCTTGCTTTTGGAAGTTGTCGGTCGCTTCGCCTCCGCCGAGCAAATCACCAAGCTTGTCGAGAATACCCGTGTCTTGATTTTGCACGGCACCAAAAACAGCTTCCGCGCCAGCAGGTGTTGAAGCCTTGTTCATCAAGCCGCCCAGGATTGATCCAGCGGCAGTTTCGAATGCAGACGAAGCCTTCGATTGGTCGAGACCAACCATGCTTCCGATCTTGTTCATGATTTGCTGAGAGACAGCATCTTTGACCATTGACATAATATTTACGGACATAGTCTTGATTCCTTAAATTTCATAAGAGTTTTTGTGTGGTAAGTGCGGTTAAATCAGCCAATTTTGGCCCTTAGCCCGAAAGAAACTGGAAGCTAGAAACCTGTGGCCTTCGGAGCGATTGGAAAATCCAAACTCCGGAACCTAACTCCGACACCAGCAGAATGGTCTCAACTAAATTGCTCAGCGTCTTGAGACATCTTTCTCGTTCGCAATGGTGGCGTCGGGAAAAACTGATTTGTTTTGGATTATAGGGACTGTTAAGAAGTTAGAATACCATTGGACGGGAAAAAGCGTACTAAACAATGGTTTGAATAGACCTCGGCCCAGAATTTTTTTCCCAACCGGACTCTTTGCCAACACGCCTGAACCCCCTCATTTATCGGCGTCGCCGACTTTGAAAAAACCCGTCATTTCAGGACGCAGGGTTCAATCGGTAGACTGACTCCGTTTCGATCATATGATGGTCTCAATCGCGCCCCTTTTTCCATGAGTATCAACAGGATGAATATTCGCTGCATCAAATTGATCAGTACGCTGGGACTGCTAATCACTTCCTGTTTCTCAGCTCAACTTCACGTCGTCGGGCAAATCCCCGAGAATTTCCCGTGGGAGCAAACATCAAAACTGCGAGACCTGCCGCGGCCCAAAACGAATTGGCCAAATTGGCGAGGACCTCAGAAA
>CAYTPS010000015.1:5884-19264 GCA_964439245.1 uncultured Pirellulaceae bacterium
CCCTCAGCCCTCAACCCAGAGAAAGCAATCTGGAAAGCTGAGCTAACGGGAAAGGGCTGCTCTACGCCCATTACCGTTGGCGGAAAAATCTATCTGACATTGCCTGACGGTGACAAAGATGCACTTGCCTGTTTTGATTCCTCAGGACAACGGCTTTGGCAAACGATGTTTGGAATTCAGGACGCAGGGAAACACCGAAATGGCTCCGGCAGCAACGCTTCCCCGGCGGGCGATTCCTCTGCGGTCTTCGTCTACTTCAAGAGTGGTACCTTGGCGGCCGTCAATCTTGACGGGACGGTGCGATGGAAAAAGAACCTAAACGAAATCTATGGCAGATCCAATTTGTACTGGGACCACGGCACGTCACCAGTACTCACCAAAGACTACGTTGTCATGGCTCGCATGCACGAGGGGGATTCATGGGTCGCCGCATTTAGCAAAGCAGATGGCAAAGAGGTTTGGAAAGTCGCGCGCAATTTCAAAACGCCTAAGGAAGGCGATCACGGATACTCGACGCCGGTCGTCCTCGACCAGGGAATGACAGAAGCGTTATTGGTCTACGGCGCCGAACAGCTCACCATGCATGATGCGGCCACAGGAAAAACATACTGGTCCTGTGGAAACTTCAATCCCGAAAAAGCAGAATTGTGGCCGACCATCGCGACACCAGTGGTCGTTAATGGGATTGCCGTTGTCGCCGCTGGTAGAAACGATCGCCGTCAGCCACTGTTGTATGGGGTCAGCCTCGCAGGTAGCGGCGATGATAAAGAGACCAGACACGTTTGGAAGCGTGAAGACACTGGAACCTTCGTACCGTCACCCGCAGCCCTTGATGGGAAAGTATATCTGCTGCGAGACATGGGAGAATTCGAATGTCTCGACCCGAGAACAGGGAAAGCAATTTGGCAGGGCGCATTTCCCAAGCATCGAAAAAAGTTCTACTCCTCACCACTGATCGCGGGCGAGAAACTTTACGCAATTCGAGAGGACGGCGTCATGTTCGTCGCGGATATTTCAGAAAGCAGATTGAACATACTGTCAGAAAACAAATTGGACGAATCGGTCATCGGTTCCCCCATCCCATTTGGCGACCATATTTTGGTACGCAGTGAATCGCGTTTGTACTGTTTCTAAAAACATGCCGAATGAACACGAATTCGGCCAACGCGATTGTCAGCCGATCAACTAACTCGGGCTGAACCGACTAAAGTCCCAACACGGCAGTTTACTCCAACCGGTTGCGGGCTTCTTCAGCCCATGGGCTTTTTGGCGCCAGTTGTAAGAATGCTTCCCAGTGTGTCGTCGCAGCGTCAGTTCTCCCTGTCTCGTCGAGTAACCGTGCCAAATGATAATGCACATCGGGAAAATCGGGATGGTGATCAAGTGCACCGCGAAACGTCGCGATCGCAAATTCGGTTTGCCCCAGTTCCATCAGGACGCAACCCAGATTTGCCCGCGCTTCAACAAATGCCTCGTCCATTTCGATCGCCATGAAGTAACGCTCGCGCGCGGCTTCCAGATCGCCACTCTGATACAGCAATTCCGCGATGCGAAAGCTAACGTGCGCTGTCGGTCCATGAAAAAGCGAAAGTGCTCGGTAGAACTCGATCGCCGTCGCCTCGTCACCATCGTCTTCAGCTTCAATTGCCAGTTCAATTAACTCGTCGGGCGACAGATTCTCAATCGATTGCCGTTCTAATTCGGCAACCCCATCCTCGAACGACAAAAACTGTCCGCCCGAAATTTCATTCATCTCATCATCAACACTATGGTCGCCGACATGAGAAGTATTTTCAAAATCACCTGACTCGATTGGTGCACTGGCTGGCATCACAATCGTGGCTTCGTCTTCATGGGCTGCACGATCAGAAGCCGTCGGTAAAAAGTCAAAGTGTTTTTGCCCGTTAGTCGCAACAAGCCCCTCGCCGTCTCTTAGCAAGACGTTTTTGCCCTCCACGATGATTGAAAGCTGGGACAACGGACGCTGGGTTTGAGCTTCCGAGGAATCAGAGGCACCCGCACGTCCACCAGAGGCGAGCTCAACCAGCTGGCGTTCGATCGAACTTGGTGTTGCCCCACTTTTGACCAACCGGGCAATCATCCTCGCCGAGGCAACCTCTTGAAAATCAAAGTAGGGCAGTTTCTGAACCTGCCGCACTGGATGGATCAGACCGCGACGATGCCAACGCCGAATACTGGCGATGGGTACGTGTAGTAATTCCGCCAACATGGACGGTGTGTACAAGCGGCTTAAATCAATTTCGTCGTCGACAAGCCCAAGTTTTTGCCAGAGTTCTGATTCATCGATAACGGCGACGCGCCCGCGTAAATCCCCGGGCAACTGGTCCTGAAATCTGGAAGTCTGCTCTTCGGCCCCCAACACAACCAAATCACAGCGGTCATCGATGGATTCAGTCGGAACTCCCCCGTGATGACGAACCAAAGCTTTGGCCCGACGTCGACTCATCGAGCCTAGTTTTCCCGAAAATGCCACGCGCATTCCGTCGACGGCAGAAGGTTGGTGGGAAAAAATCTTCACAATTGGAGCCGCAGCGAAAATTTCGGGAAGCCGAAAGGCATTTGCAGGGTTCAACTTACTCTCACGCAAGCGGAACCTGATGAAACCGATTCATCGATCGGCCCAGTTTCGAAGACTATTACGCCAAAGTCAATGAGTTAATTCGTTTACCCATGCATGACGAATCAAACGCCATCGGGCGGTAGAGCGCACGACCGGCATCAATTAGACTATCCGTCTGCTTTTTCAGCCAACACACCGTGACTGACAATACAACGTGACTGATTTTCTCTCGAGAAGCGTTCGGAATCCCTCAATGAAAATTCCCGCCTGTGAACAGCCCATTTCAAAACCTGGTCGTTCACTATCGCGATTCGCTATCGCGCTCGTTATGTTGACCGCAATAACGTTGCTGCCTGCCAGTCTCGCTGTTGGCGACATCACGCTACCGCAGTTCTTTTCGGACCACATGGTTCTCCAACAGGAGAGCCTTTTCCCTGTTTGGGGAACGGCTGAGCCCAATCAAGCATTGGTGATTCGTTTCAACGGCACCGAAACCAAATCTGTCGCTGGGGAAGATGGAAAATTCTCCGTGTCCATTGAGACACCGGCCGCCGGCGGGCCTTATAGCCTTGAAGTGGAAGACCAGAACCAAACCAACAAAGTCGTCCTGACTGATGTGATGGTCGGCGACGTGTGGTTGTGCGCAGGGCAGACGAATATGGGCATGCCAGTCTCTGAGGCACTCAACGCGGAAACTGAAATTGCCCAATCAAAAAAACACACCAGTATTCGATTGTTTAGTCTTGAGTCCACCGCCGCACTGCAGCCAACCGAAGATGTGGCCACTTTGCTACCTTGGGCAATCTGTTCACCTGAAAGCGTCAAAGAATTTTCCGCGGTCGCGTACTTCTTCGGTCGTGAGCTGGGCAAATCGCTAGAGAAAACTCCGATCGGTTTGATCCACGCCTCAGCGGACGGTTCGACCTGTGAGGCGTGGTGCTCGGAACAAACGCTCAAGGCCGATACTTCTCTGACCCCCATGCTAACCCACTGGCAAGAGAACGATGATCCCGAAGCACTCAATAGACCCGGCAGCTTTTTCAACGGCATGATTTCTCCGTTGTCCGTCTATCCGATCAAAGGAGTTATTTGGTATCAGGGCGAAGCCAATGTAGGCCGAGGTAAGCAGTATGGAAACTTGATGAAATGTCTGATCGAGGATTGGCGACAGCAATTTTCTAATCCCAATTTGCCTTTCTACTTCGTGCAACTTGCTCCGTTTCGTTATTCTAATTTCTCCAGCGAAGCACTGCCCGAAATGTGGGATGCTCAACTGCGCACACTGAAAACGGTAGAAGGTACAGCAATGGTCCCCACCATGGACGTCGGTTCTGCCGATGAAATGTATCCCAAAAACAAGCAAATCATTGGCCGAAGATTGGCCAGACTAGCGCTGGCGAGAACGTATCAGATCACCAAGACTGATCCCCCAACTGAAAAATCGGCACCTGTGACCGGTCCGGTTTACGAAGCAGTTGCATACCGCGAGGGAAAGATACGAGTCACCTTTCGGGAGGTCGGTGCCGGATTGAAGATGATGGGTGATCCGCCCTCCGGTTCGTTCACGATCTGTGGGCCAGATCAAGTTTTTTATCCGGCTGAAGCCACGATCATTGGGCCAGCCTCTGTCGAACTTTCATCAGAGCAAGTAGAAGCCCCCAAAGCAGTCCGTTATTGCTGGGATGATTCTGCCCAGCCTTCTCTAGCAAACAGCGCCGATTTGCCAGCATTTCCATTCCGCACCGACTCGCAGGAACTTAAGTCCGAAGAGACTGCGTTTTAAGCTGTCGACCGGTTTTTCAGGCTGTTGTTTGCCACACGCTTGAGATAAATTTGTGCTACAAAGCAACCGCTGGTTGCGGTCCTCAAAGCATCCCTCGACCGCAGCCGGACATTTGTACTTTCCACAATCAACCGCAGACGAAGTCATGACAGAGCCACAGCAGCCAAAACCGACCGCCGACCAAACGCCAGCAACACCGGCCGCACCTGAGGCCGCCGAAACACCGGCTGCCGCACCATCGACCGACCAACCGGCAAGCCCCACCAAAAAGGTGGCGATTGGCTCGCAGCGCGACGCGGCCGACAAATCGCTGGCTCCGTCTCAACCCAAAGCCGTCGCCGATGCCCTTTCAAACCCCGTCAACTTGCGGGGGCTCGAAGAACCAGCCGCTCCCACCGCACCGCCGGTAGAAGTGCGTTCTCAGGCGGGATTGGGCGACGACCTAGATGCCGAAATCGCAGCGGCCTTGGGAGAGATCTCAATGGATGACGTGGTCGCCAAAGCAGACGCTTCGGACACTGAACTAGAATTGAACACCAAAGTTCAGGGAACGATTACGAAAATCTTCAAAGACAATGTATTCGTAAAACTTGCCGGCCAACATGAAGGAATCGCGGCCTTACACACATTCAAAACAGCACCTGCCGAAGGCGAAACATTGACCGTTACGGTTCGTGGCCGCAACAAAGAAGACGGGCTGTACGAATTGACCGTCCCTGGCGCATCGATCAACGTATCCGACTGGAGCGAAATCGAGGAAGGCGCCGTCGTGGAAGCCAAGGTGACTGGTACTAACTCCGGTGGCCTCGAAGCTGCGCTGGGATCGATTCGCGGATTTATTCCTGCCAGCCAAATCTCGCGCTATCGTGTCGAAGACATGGAGCAATTTGTAGAAAAGAAATTGCAGTGTGTCGTCGTCGAATGCAATCCGGACAAACGAAAATTGGTCCTCAGCCATCGGGCGGTGCTTGAGCGCGAAATGGAAGAGAACCGCAAAGCGCTAATGGAGGAATTGGAAGTCGGCCAGATCCGCGAAGGCGTCGTCACCAAGCTGATGGACTTTGGGGCGTTTGTCGATCTCGGCGGCGTCGAAGGCTTAATCCACATCAGCAAAATCAGCTGGACGCGCGTCCGTCATCCCAGCGAAGTTATGCACGAAGGCGAACGAGTCAAAGTCAAAGTTGATAAGATCGGCGACGATGGAAAAATTGGGCTTTCTCACAGAGATACACTTGAGCACCCGTGGCAAGCCGCTGGTAACCAACTGAACGAGGACGACGTCATCACCGGCACCGTAACGAAGCTCATGGACTTTGGAGCATTTGTCCAAGTGGCGCCGGGAATTGAAGGCCTGATTCACGTTTCTGAACTTGCCTACCATCGCGTATCCAAGGTCTCGACGGTATTGAGTGAGGGTGATTCAGTTGAGGTAAAGATTCTCTCGATTGACAAAGACAATCACAAGATTTCTCTCTCTCGCAAAGCATGCTTGACGGCGCCAGCCCCCAAAGCGGGCGACAAAAAGAAGGACGAGGTTCCAGAAGATTTGCCGCCACGGGAATTGGCTGTCAAATCTTCAGGTGAGCCATTGCAAGGTGGAACCAACCGCAAGTCTGGCGGCGAGAGCGTCGGGCTAAAGTGGTAGGCTCGATGCTTTGGGAAAATGTTGCGAGACGAATCCTGTTCAAGCTTCCGGCTGAACGCGCCCATCATTTTTCAATGAGCATGTTCAACGGCATGCTGGCGCTTTCCCCCGTCAGTCAGACGTTTGCCAACAGATTCACGGTTAACGATGCAAAGCTTCAATCAAACGTATTGGGTTTGCCTTTTGCTAACCCCGTGGGGCTGGCGGCCGGCTTTGACAAAGACGCTCAATGGTATCCCAAGCTTGCCACGTTAGGTTTCAGCCATGTAGAGGTCGGCACCATCACGGGTGAAGCTCAATCTGGCAACCCCACGCCGCGTCTATTTCGCTTGCCTCAAGACAAAGCTATCATCAATCGAATGGGGTTCAACAACCGGGGTGCTGATGCGGCCGCCAAACGACTTTCGACAACTCGCAAGTTTCGCGCGACTGACGTCTTGGGCGTCAACATTGGAAAAACCAAGATTGTCCCTGTCGAATCGGCAACCCAGGACTACCTTTACAGCTTCGAACGCCTGTTTTCATACGCCGACTACTTCACCGTCAACGTCAGCTCACCCAACACGCCCGGCTTGCGAACACTGCAAAACCGCGAGCCACTCATCGAGCTGCTAAGTAGTCTGCAAAAGTTAAATCAATCTCTGGCCTTGGATCATGAAACGGGTGCTAAACCGATTCTGCTGAAGATTGCGCCTGATGTGACGCCGGAGCAGTTGGACGACATTATCTCGATCTTGAAAGAGATTCAATTGGACGGAATCATCGCCACCAACACGACCCTGTCACGTGCCGACTTAAAAACCAGCAAAAACGAAGTCGACGAAATCGGCGCCGGTGGCTTGTCGGGATCACCTTTGACCGTGCGTAGCCGGGGCGTCGTTTCCAAACTACACTCGAATCTAGGCCCAGAGATTCCTGTCATTGGGGTCGGCGGCATCATGAACGGTGTCGATGCATGGAATATGATTTGTGCCGGGGCATCCCTGATCCAGATTTATACCGGTTTCATTTACGGCGGCCCCGGAATCGTACGCGACATCAATCGATACTTGTTACAGAAGCTAGAACAAAATCAGCTTTCTGCAATCAGTGATGCAATTGGCAGAACCGATCTGATGGTTTAATGCGATTGGCGCACGGATCATTTCAAGCAGAAAACAACCGCGGAACACACCGAAACAATACATACCTCACTTCGGTGTATTGCGTGTCTGCAGTGGTTATTCAATGGCACAACTACTTCTTCAACTTCGCCAGATCTTCGTCCAACTGTTCATCCACCGAACCGATTGCCCCTCGTCCATTGGAATCGATCCGGCTATAGGCGACTTCACGGATTGATTCCGAATCGGCGTCCCAAAACATTTGCTTTTGCTGCGGAGACAGCTCCGAATTCCAAGGACGTACAATACGCATCCCGGCCCCCAAGCCCTCATATCCGGTGTACCACCATGGGCTCTGCGGATAGTTAGGATCCTCTTCCTTCCACGATTCCTCGTCAGTTCCCAATCGCGCGCGGCTGTCACACGACTCGGCCTCTGACACGAACGAGCCGCCTCGCAGTGTACGCGGAAAATCGGTCGCAGACTTGCGCAAGGACTCCTCCACCGAACACTCCTTTTTGGGATCGTCAGCGTCACTTGCCGCCTCGTATCCGTCGAGTACCCATTCGGAGACGTTGCCGTACATGTCAAACAGCCCCCATGGGTTTGGTTTCAGTTCTCCGCTGGCGTGACGTTCCTCGTCAGAGTTGTCACTGAACCAAGCATGGTTTTCCAGTTCCGATTCGTCGTCACCGAAATAGAATTTCGTCTTCGTTCCAGCGCGGCAAGCGTACTCCCACTCAGCCTCGTAGGGCAGACGAAAAACGGTGCCGGTCAGCAGGCTGAGCCACTTTGTATACTGTTTGGCAGCGAACTGCGTCATGCTGGCGGCGGGCTGGTCAAGATCTTCTCCAGCCTCGTAAGTAATGTCTGGTTCGTAAAGCGCCGAAGGAGCGGTCACTGCATCAACAGATTCGCGATTTTCAACCTTGCGGATCCCGTTTTGCTGTAGCAACTTAAAATTTTTGTCCATCTCCATGTATCGTTGGTACTCGGCCCACGACACTTCGTGCTGACCGATCCAAAACGGTTTAACATTGACCGTCACAGATTCACGGGAGCTAATTCCATCCGATTCGGCAGCGCCCATTTCAAACTTACCGGCTGGAACGGGGATCATTCGAAATTTCACCTCGGTCCCAGGAATTTGGTGGTCGTAGGGAACCATAAACTTGCCGTCGACCTCAACAAAGAGCCCTTCCGATGGTTTCTGAACAACGATCCCGGGTGTCTGAGGCTTTGCCTGCTGGGCGACACAAATGTTGCTCAGCGCGGCAACGAAAAGCACAACCAGTACTGATTTGAAACGCATGAAGTATATGACCGATGGGATTAAGAAATTGGCATTTAAGTCTGCTCAGTTTAACCACAGGATGGGAGCAGGGTATCGGAAATTAACTCTACCATGGAGAACCGGACGAGCTTCGGGGGCTAACGCCGAGAGCGAGTATTTTCTATAATTGCCTGTAGGTTTTTCAAACTCACACTCAATGAGGCAATCATGGCTGAAAAAGAAAAAGAACCCGCTCGACGAGCCATTCAAGTCGACGAGACAAATACTCAGACCTGCTATGCGAATTTTTGCCGGGTAACCGGCTCTCCTGAGGAGCTTATCATCGACTTTGGGATGAATTCGCAACCCATTGGAAAAAATGATCAACCTGTAAACATCAACCAAAAGATTGTGCTGAACTTTTATACAGCCAAACGTCTACTTCAGGCTTTGCACGTATCGGTCCAACGGCACGAAAACGTTTTTGGGAGAATCGAAACCGACATCCAAAAACGCATGCAACCTCGCGACGACGCGAAAGCATTGGAAGCGAAAACGGGTGAGTAGCCGTTCTCAAAAGCTGACTCCGACAAAGTTCCAATTGCATCCCAAAATAATCTAAACAATAGAGTTTAATCTCACAGAAATCTGAAAGAACACCATGGCGAAGAAGAGTATTGATAATGTTGAAGTAAGCGGCAAAAAAGTCTTGATGCGAGTTGACTTCAATGTGCCTCTGGACGGCGATCTGAACATTACTGACGACCGCCGCATTCAAATGGCTCTTCCAAGTATCAAATCGGTCATCGATCGCGGTGGTCGCTTGATTCTATGTAGCCACCTTGGTCGTCCCAAAGGCGTCGCCGATGCGAAGTACAGTTTGGCGCCAGCTGCCAAACGATTGGGAGAAATTCTTGGATCGCCGGTTCACTT
Organism: uncultured Pirellulaceae bacterium; assembly: GCA_964439245.1. GTDB lineage: Bacteria > Planctomycetota > Planctomycetia > Pirellulales > Pirellulaceae > Mariniblastus. The sequence continues at coordinate 15,203 of CAYTPS010000015.1, forward strand.
CGCTACGACAACCGTTGGGCCTGATGCCTCAGAAAAGATTGCGGCGCTCGCAGATGGTGAGGTCGTCATCTTAGAAAACCTACGCTTTAACGAAGGCGAGAAAGCCGGTGATGAAGCCTTTTCTGCTCAACTGGCCGAATTCGCCGACGTATATTGCAACAACGCATTTGGTACATGCCACCGTGAGCACGCGTCCATGTACGGGGTCCCAATGGCGATGGGCGGCAAACCCAAAACCGTTGGTTCTCTAGTCGAAAAAGAAATCAAGTACCTCGAAGGTGTCATCTCAAATCCTGATCGCCCATTTGTGGCGATCCTTGGCGGCGCTAAGGTCTCCGACAAAATTAAGGTTATCCAAAACCTAATCGGTATCTGCGATCACGTACTGATCGGTGGAGCCATGGCTTATACATTCTCCTTGGCAAAGGGTGGCAAGGTTGGTGACAGTCTGGTTGAACCGGAGCATGTTGATCTGGCGAAATCGCTGATGGAAACGGCTGGTGAAAAACTGGTTTTGCCAGTGGACACCAGCTGCGGCGACGAGTTTGGAAACGCAAACTGTAACCAGAAAGTGGTTGCCGCAGGTGAGATTCCAGATGGCTGGGAAGGTTTTGACATTGGTCCAGAAACTTCAAAGAAGTTTGCCGAGATCATCGCGTCGGCGAAAACGGTCGTCTGGAACGGCCCCATGGGCGTCTTCGAAGTCGAACCCTTTGCGGCAGGAACCAAAGCTGTTGCTCAAGCGATCGCCGATGGGGATGCGACATCGATCATCGGTGGCGGTGACAGCGCTGCGGCCGTTGCTCAACTAGGTTTCGAAGATTCGGTTACCCACGTCAGCACCGGTGGTGGAGCAAGCTTGGCAATGCTCGAAGGCAAGAAGTTTTCAGCAGTTGAACTGCTTGACGAGGCCTAAACAACCCGTGTCGGGCTATCGCTTTGGCCAGTGTGCACTTGTGGAAATGGTACTGAATCTAGGGTTGGACCGGGCAAGAAGTCAGCTCCCTTGCCGCGAAACACTGATTCGATCAACTCCATGTACCCTTCGGTCATGCTGTTGAGCGAGCTGTTGGCGATAACATGATGTCGCCCTTCAGCTCCTAGCTCGGCAGCAAGCTCGGGGTCGTTGAGCACTTTCAACCAACGTGATGACATTTCTGATTCGTCGCCCGGTTCGACCAGATAGCCGGTGGTCCCTTGCAGCACTGATTCGCTGATCGAGCCCACCATTGTGGCGACCACTGGACGCTCACAACTTAGCGCCTCAAGGATCGAAACGGGACTAGCTTCGTTGTGACTAGAAAGTGCGAATAGATCAACCATCGACAAAACTTCTGGAATATCACTTACCGAACCCAGAAACTTGACCTTTTGCGCGATGCCCTTGCTCACAGCAAGATCCTCCAGCATCGGCCGCTCTGGACCGTCGCCGGCGATTACGAAAAATGCGTCGGGACGTGACTCTAATGTGATCCTGGCCGATTCCAAAAACAAAGCGTGATTTTTTTCAGGTCTGAGAGCGGCCACGATTCCAACAACCGGAGCGTTCGCTGGAATGCCACATTTTGATCGCCACTGAGACCGAGCTTCGGGATTAAAGACAAAACGGTCTGTGTCGATTCCATTAGGAATCATAAAGACCTTAGGTTCTGGAAATTTCTCTTTATTGACCAAGTATCGTGCGTGTGAGTTGGCGCACGCGATGAAACCGTCAGTGATCCCTGTCAGCAAACGGTTCAAACGACCAACACCATCCGGCCAACCAGTAGAGTGAAGTGCCGAAAGAATAACTGGAAGCCGCGCGGTCTTGGCCGCCAAACGCCCCCAGAACATCTTATCGCCGGCGCCGACTGTAATCACCGCATCGAGTTGCTGGTCTTTGAACAGCTTTCGCAGGCGATTGGCCACTGCGACATCATACTTGTGATGAATCAGGTTCTCAAAAACAGGAATCTCACCCGCCAATTCCTCGCCAAGAACACCTTTCTCCTTGAGGCAACCAATCATCGGCGTAATCCGCTTACGATCGAAACGGCGAACAAGGTTGACCAACAACGTTTCGGCACCACCAACAGGCATGCTAGTAATGATAAACATCGTTCGGATTGGTCGATTAGTGTTCATAGCAGATTTTGGCTTTGGTAGGTTTAGGGAACTAATGGGATGGTGGTCTGATACTCTTTTCCCCTTTTGCCCGGGAGACGAATTACTCGTGGGAAACTCGACTGGGGTTTACAACTGGAAGAGTTACCTGAGGCACGACGATTTCGTGAATTTTTGCGGGATCCGGTTGTCCGTCACGACGCCGAGCCCGGCGCTCGTATTGGAACGGTTTGACACGCGCAACGCGTGGATCCAGCGATAGCCAATTCTTAACGCGCTCAAAACTTGGGTCGCCATGAATACGCTGGATGTGGAACGAGTCACCTCCAATTTCGTTCCAGCCTCCGTAGGCAGAACAAACGCCGAGAAAACCATGCTCCCTGAGCATGCTGAACACGCCGTGGTTCAAGTTTTCGCGTTGGCCAAAGGGGAACGCGAAGTACTGCACCGGCTTGCCAATAAGTTCCTCGATATCGATCGATGCTTGGATCACTTCGTCTGCGAGAAGCTCTTGATCGGAGACACTTCCCAAATCAATATGCGTACGTGTATGAGCACCTATTTCGATACCCGAGTTCGACAGGACCTTCAGTGACTCAACCGAGTTGACCGGTAAATCCTGGCCCAGTTCTACGTCGTGGGGAAAAGCTGATTGCCGAACGATGTTATCAATCGTCACGAAATAGCAGACTGGTATCTTGCGTTCAATCAACAGCGGCAACGCGTATTCACAATTTTCCGCATAGCCATCGTCGAAAGTAATTGCCAACGTCGGACGGTCATTGAACCCTGAATCGACACGACGTTGAAGTTCGGCCAAAGAGACAAGATCGAACTCCTCTTGAAACCAATCGATCTGACGCTTGAATTGTTCTCGGGTCATCGTCCACGGATTGGAGTGATCGTCAGAAATTCGATGATAGAAGATCGAATAAGCGGGGACCTTACCCTTAATGGTCAACATACGACGTCGCCACGAACGATATGGCATCGTGGCCAGTCGATAGAAGTCGATTAGTTTTGATTTCCAAGTATTCACAAGAGGTAATTCGTTCGGCCTTGTTGAGACCACAATAGTGGGGAGCTCGTTAGACAATCCGACCGCAAAATGGTCGTGTTTAGCCTTGTTTCTTCCAACTAGTGTTCGCCAAGAAATACGTTTCGCAAAACAAGTTCCGATGCGGAAACCGAAATAAACTAGCCTCAGTACTGCCGACCGTTACATTCGTTAAATCCGTTCAGATGTCACAATTGCGGCTTCGGAAAACGGGATTTCCAGCTACTTGGGCCGTTGAAAGGTTGTACCTTTGACCTCGAAGGCCCTACCCCAAAAAACGAAATCCCGGACTCTCTTTCATGTCACCGACCAATACTCCCGTCACCAACCACGGCGGTTCTTTCGCTCAACCAGCGTTTGCCCCATCGCCTCAACAGCAACATCAAACTGGCGAGAGCACCACAGCTGCCAGTCCAAAGCGACAACTTTTGGGCATGCAGATCGACGCGCTGACGATGGAAGGTGCAGTAGACCAGTTGTGGACGTGGATCAAAGATCCCGCCGATGCTGCTTTCTGCCGTTACGTAGTGACCCCAAACGTCGACCATGCGGTACTGCTGGAAGAAAACTCAGATTTGCAAGCCGCATATCGAGACGCACATCTCGTCCTTGCCGATGGCCATCCAATCGTCCTTGCGTCGAAACTCCTCGGGCAGCCTGTTCCTGAGCGTGTGGCAGGTTCAGAACTGGTACCGCGGTTGTTTAACTTTTTCAATCACTATGGCCAATTAAAAGTTTTCTTGTTGGGTGCCGCCGAAGGTGTTGCGGAAGTAGCCGCAAAAAACATCCAGCAGCATTGGCCAAACGTTCAGACAGTTGGCGTCTACAGCCCCCCGATGGGATTCGAGAAAGACCAAAATGAGTGTGCCAACATTTTGACACGCATTGCTGCTTGCAAGCCA
>CAYTPS010000015.1:19274-25049 GCA_964439245.1 uncultured Pirellulaceae bacterium
TGGCTTGGGTGCACCCAAGCAAGAACTGTGGGTCCACCGTCATCACAAATTGATTGATGCGAAAGTCGCATTATGCGTTGGAGCGACGATCGACTTCTTGGCTGGTGAAAAGAAGCGCGCTCCACTGTGGATGCAAAAATACGGCCTCGAATGGGTACACCGCATGCTTAACGAACCTAAGCGGTTGGTCAAACGATACGCCAAAGATGCGTGGGTTTTTCCGCAGCTAGTCGCCCGCCAATGGGTTGCCAACGCCCGCCAGTCTGTCGCTCAAGAGCAGCAGGAACTACAGCAACAAGATCGACAGCCTAAAGATGGGCCTCGATAGCGCGTCGGAATTGGTTACAATGCTCCATCAGTCAAACGGAACTAACGGAGCAATTTTCCGATGAACAAGAAAGTCAAAAAGCAGATTGAAGTCTTGCGGAAAAAGCAAGAGAAGACACAGAAACTTCTTAGCGACGCCAAGGCTCAAACGGACGATCCCGCCGAGGTCGTTGCGTTGGAAGAACAGATTCAGCAGATCAAATCCAAGATCGAAGAATTGAAGAGCGCCTAAACTTCAGCCATTGAACGATCAGCGGTGAGGTGAGATAATCTCCGCCTCACATTTCTTCAATTTGATACAAAGACGAACTGATCATGAAAGCTGAACTGCACACCGCCAAAGGTGTGATGCACATCGATTTCTACGAAGCCGACGCTCCTAACACCGTAAAGAACTTTACGGATCTCGCGAAAAAAGGATTTTACGACGGCCTGACCTTTCACCGTGTGCTGGATGACTTTGTGATCCAAGGCGGATGCCCGAAAGGCAACGGCACCGGCGGACCGGGATACATCATCGACTGTGAAACCAGTGGCGGAAACCAGTACCACGATCGTGGAGTGCTTTCCATGGCTCATGCTGGCCCCAACACGGGCGGTTCACAATTTTTCGTCTGCCACAGCCGCACCAATACGGCTCACTTGGATGGCAAGCACACTTGCTTCGGAAAAGTCACCGAAGGGTTAGACGTGATCGACCAGATCGAAGTCGGTGACAAGATTGAGAAAATTGTTGTCAGCGATTAATCGCCTAGGACTTTATTTACGATTTTTCGTAAGTTGGTTTTCTCTATTGATAGCTGGAATCGCCAGACTTTTAAAAAACGCTTGATCGGTCACTGCCCGACCTCTGGCGACCCCGGCTATAGAGAAACCGTACTCCCAAGTGCCAAATGAAGAATCGCCAATTACTTGACGTCGACTGCTGGTGTTGCAAATCGCCTGTTGAAGTAGTCGGCGTCAAACGGATCGGCCATATCTGTATCCGCTTTTTCAGGCGGCAATGTTTCAGAGGAGCTACTGCTTTCGATTTTCGAAACTGAAAATCCCGATTCAATTACCGGAGCACGATGGTATGGCTTCGAGCTTCTTCGCACGTCATCCGCTCCATCAACCGCCGGCGGCGCTGTCGCAACAGCAGGAGACGAAAAGATTGCCTGCTCGTATGAGACCTGTCGTACCGTTTCTTGTGCTAAGGATTCGCCGGCCACTTTGTTGCCGAATTGGTCAATGACCTCGGTCGCCTCCTTTGCTCGATCAACCGCTACTGGTCGCGAAACGGTTAAAGCATCGGGCGTCGCATGTTTTAAGGGCCGAATCGGGCGGGGCGGTACTCGATGAAGATCGGGAATGGTGACACCCGTTTTGCCTCCGATTAGCGTTTCGATCCGCTCTTTGCGAGCACGCTCTTTCATTTTGAGTTTGGCGAGCTCTTGTTTTCTTTTTTCGCGTTCAACGGCTTGAGTACCTCGAAATTCAGCGCGCTTTTTCTTGGCTTCTAAGTCAAAGTCTAGCGCGGCCAGCCTTCTGGCCGGAATCTTAGATTCCTGCAGCACCAGTAAATGATTGGCCCCCTCTTCAAACAGTTCGTTTCTCAAGCACCATTGGAATACGCTTATTTGCCCTTCGAGATCAGTAGCACCAGTTCGCGCTGCTAACTCCCAGTATGCTTCATTTAAATTCGCAGCTGTAAACAGTACTCGTTCTTGGGCCAGATGAATTCGGCTACCACTCTCTAGTCGCACAATAACCTTGTTGTCTTGCTGGCTGATATGGCCTTCCATGGTCTGGCCATTTGCTAGTACAGCCACGCCTCTTTCAAAAGCACTGCCGGGAGACTGCGCACGCAAATTGCTTGTGAAAAGTAGGGCGATTGCCGTCAACAGGATGACAGCAACTTTCAGTTGTCGGGGGCGTCGTAACCGCATAGGTTGACATTAGTAACGTTACATTTCCGGGTCAACTGGGATTGAGAATCACTGCGGCGCTGAACTAACCTTTAGGCGCGTCCCATATCCGATTTATTGAACGCTTTACAACAATGATCACCCCAATTGTTCCCTACTTTACGTAGTCCGCGCTGCTGGATAATGTTTAGATCGAATTGAGCCCCCACTCTTAACCCAAGTGATAGCATGCCATCGCGCAAACCCAACGAAATCCGCCCAGTCAAAATCAAGAGAAAATACACCAATAAAGCTGCCGGCAGCGTGCTCTATCAGTCGGGAGAAACGGTAGTGCTCTGCACGGCCAGCGTTGATGATAACGTTCCGCCATGGATGGAGAAATCTGGTAAAGGTTGGATCACTGCCGAGTACAACATGTTGCCCGGCAGTACCAGTCCTCGCAAGCGGCGTGATCGAAATAAGGTCGATGGACGCACGACTGAGATCCAACGTTTGATCGGGCGTTCCTTGCGCGCCGTTGCTGATCTCGAGGCGCTTGGCCCTCGCCAAATAACCGTTGACTGTGACGTTCTTCAAGCCGATGGCGGTACTCGTACGGCCAGTATCACCGGCGGGATGATTGCTCTGATTGACGCCATTGCTTCAATCAAAAAGGAGTTGCCTGATCCTAAAAAATTTCCACTACGAGATACCGTGGCAGCCATTAGTGTCGGTATCGTTGATGGCAAAGCGGTTTCAGATTTGGATTATCCAATGGACTTCGCGGCCGCTGTCGATATGAATGTAATCATGACCGGTAAGGGGCAGTTCGTTGAAATCCAAGGCACTGGCGAAGAGGCGACGTTCTCAGAAAAAGAACTGGCTGCCCTTTTGAAATTGGCCAGAGGAAGCATCAAGCAACTTGTGGCCAAACAGAAAAGTGCGTTGGGAAGACGCTGGCCCGGTTTCTAGATTGAAGTAACTGTTGCCAGCAAGATGGACAAGCCCAACGACAAATCGATTCGAGATCAATACGCAGACCAAGGCGTCGAGAATTTTTATCTCGAACATGGTCATGATTATGTCAATCCGCATACGGAGCAGATTCGAGGGCTGCTGATGCAAAACCAGCACCGTATCGATTATTCATCGGTGCTGGATTTCTGCTGCGGTGGCGGTGAGGTCACAACTGTTCTGGCGGAAATAGGTTTTCCTGAGACAACAGGTTGCGATCCGTTCACCCAGCAAGCGTTCAGGCAGAATACCGGCAAGGAGGCCCTGTCACTTGATTTCTCCGATGTAATTCAGGGAAAATTAACAGGCAGTTACTCAAGTGTCATCTGTAGCTTCGCGATGCATTTGTGTCCGAAAGACCAGCTGTTTCTGCTGTGTTACTACCTTTTCGCGGCGGCACCACAGATTGTAGTCATCACTCCGCACAAACGTCCTGAGTTAGAAACGCTCGAGGGTATAGAAATCGAATTCGAGGATTTCGTTCTAACCAAACGCGCAAAAAAAGTGCGGCTAAAGGCCTATCGCAAGACCATCTAGCCGCTGAAATATCATCCGCGTGTTGGCGAGGGATTAGCCACCTTGCAAGATAGCGATGAAGGCCGGGATGTCTGAGAAGTCAACCATTCCGCTGCAATCACAATCTGCTTCAGCTTGGAAACCGCCGGCTTGCAAGACAGCGATAAATGCCGGGATGTCAGCGAAGTCAACTACTCCGCTCAAATCAACATCGCCCTTCAACGGGGCACTGGTGGTGCCGTCGGTGACGACCAAGTTGTCAATGGTGACTGTTTCATTGTTGGACGAATCAGATTGGCGCAACGCAAAGCGATTCATCGTCTCACCAGTGTTGCCTGCAGCTCCGGTGATTGTTTCTCCATTCACTGTCAAAGAAGCCACTCCAGTGTCGACGTCCAGTGATAGCTCAACTGCTACAGTGTCTCCAAAATTGAAATCGTTCGTTAAAATTGCATCTTCAGTGCTGCTCGTCGATGAAATCCCCAGTGAGTAATCACCCGCTCCCGTTGGCGGAACCACACTCAAGCGTGCTCGGAATCTAAAGGTTCCCTCTTCGAAGAAGTGAGCAAAGTACTCTGAATCAGCTCCGGCAATGATCTCGTCATCGTTTACTGTAATGTCAAAGTTCGCAGTCAAGGTACCGGTAGTGACATCGGCAAATGCAAGGTTTACATCTTCAGCTGGAACGCCGTGTTGGACGACTGCTTGACCACCGTTGACCAAAAAATCGTTAATGGGATCACCAGTAACAGCATCAGAGGAACCACTGTGCCTATCCCAACCAGGTTGCAGTGCCAGAAAGGAGCCATCTGGGTAAGAAAAATCTTCAGTAACGAGTTGAGCGCTGGCAGTGCTAGAGAGAAACGCAATAGCGAGCATTAGTAGTGAGGTGAGATACTTCATGTTCTTGTTCCGTTGAAAATAGAGCTGAGTTGAAAATAGAGCTAGGTTGTCGGATTCATCATAAAATTAATCCTGCCTCTTGCAAGAAACAACAGCTTCTAAGACCCGACTTTCATTAAATCTTGATACAACGTTCACAAATCCTTAAAGACGTTTCTCCATGTTTTTCCCCAAGAAACGCAGGCTCTGTTTAGCCAGTGACACCGAATAAAGTAGAGTTCGCTCAAATCCAAAGTGGTATTCTGCCCCGCAAAATCACTCTGCGGCGGACACACTACATTCTGTTGTGGATTATCTCAGCACAATCACAACTGATAGATTGGAACTAGTTTATCTTTGAGATGTTTAATCAGTCGACCGTGTGAAAGAGATTCGCCGGTGACTTTCAGTCCGAGTTCCGACGAGGACCAGCGCTGACCGGGTTGGTGAATATTGGTGTTCAGCCAACCTTTTAAGGGACCAAAATCACCGCCCGCAAACATCTCCTTCAAATCACCCAACTCAGCTTGGGCAGCATCGTAAAACTGACTGGCATATAAATTCCCCAACGAGTAAGTCGGGAAGTAACCAATCAAGCCCGCACTCCAGTGAACGTCTTGAAGTACTCCATCGCTATCTGTTGTCGGTTCGATTCCTAAACTGTCTTGGTATTTGGCGTTCCAAGCTTCGGGCAGGTCGGCGACAGTCAACTCGCCATCAATCAACGCTTGCTCTAATTGGAAGCGGATAATGATATGCAAATTGTAAGTCGCTTCGTCGGCTTCCACGCGGATCAAAGATGGCGCGACGTGATTGATTGCCGCATAGAAATCGTCTAGAGAAACATCGGCAAGTGACGCAAACCGTTGTTGAGCATCAGGATAGAAGTGCTGCCAAAAACTCTTGCTGCGACCGACCAAATTCTCCCATAGGCGCGACTGAGATTCGTGTATACCGAGACTGCAGTACTGGCCTGCCGGCAAACCGTAGTACTCCGATATTAGGCCCTGTTCATAAATTCCGTGGCCTGCCTCATGCAGCGTACCAAAAAATGACCCGCTAAAAAAACTTTCATCGTAACGCGTTGTTATCCGACAATCGTCTGGTCCAATTTCGGTGCAAAACGGATGGTGTGTGATGTCCAAACGAC
>CAYTPS010000015.1:25059-26219 GCA_964439245.1 uncultured Pirellulaceae bacterium
AAACGACCACGTTGATAGTCAAAACCAATTTGCGCCGACGCATGCCGCCCGAATGCTTCTTGATCAGCAACCGGAAAAGATCGGTGCAAGATTTCCACAGGCGGTTTAACAGCACTTGCTTTTATTGCCTCGACCAACGGCACAAGATCTACGCGCAGCCGCTCCAGTACGTCAGCGACTTCTTTGGTTTTCGCACCGGGTTCGAATTCATCCAACAGCGCATCGTAGGCACAATCGTCATACCCGATCGCGTCGGCCTGTTCCCGTTTCAAACGGACAATCTTTTCTAACGCAGGTTGGAATTTTGCGAAATCGTTTTCTTTACGAGCTTCCACCCAAACTTGTTGTCCCACTGAACACGCGCGCGTCAGCTCCTCGACTAACCGCACGGGAAGTTTGCTGGTGCGTTTGAATCTTTTTTCAAGGCGCGAAATGTTGCAACCGATTGCCGAAGTAGGATCGGCAGCCAAATCTGATTCGGACAGCTTTCCGATTAACTCACCCACGCTTGTCGAGGTGCGGCGGCGATGAATCTCGCCTGCAAGAAACGTCAACTGCTCGCTGCGGTAAGCACCGCCAGCCGATGGAAGCTTGGTTTGTTGATCCCACTCCAACAGCGCCGATGTGGACGTCAGCAAAGCGGTCTTTCGGACGTGATCACAAAGCTGATCGTAAAGTATGGTCTCATCTTGCATGGATATTTCCCAGGTTAGTTCGACGATGATTTGAAAGGATCCGTCAGGTCGCAGTGAGACTCATTCTCTTTTACGGTCGGTCACGGCGTCGGTAGCTGTCGATCAGATCTTTTACTCGTTCAGGCTGCGGAATGCCTGAGACGCTAATTTCCAAACCTGCTTGCCCGGCACTTGAAATGCCAATTTTGCCCACGTCGAAAATACGTTGGAAGAAAGTTTGGTCCAATTGCACGTTTCGAATATCTTGGTGCCAAACTTCTGTAATTGACTTTGACAAAATTCCTCGACGACAAGTGGTCCGGTCGTTGGTAATCGTCAGTGTGGTGCCCTTACATTTAAGGTACCATGCTGCAAAAATGAACAATCCGACAACCACCAAACAAAGTACGCAGGTGATGACAAACCAAACGGGCTGATTGCGGAACATCGATGGATGTTCTTCGTAGAGAATCTTCTCGCCATGTT
>CAYTPS010000016.1:0-212 GCA_964439245.1 uncultured Pirellulaceae bacterium
CTTCGGCACGGATGAAGCCTTTCTCAAAATCAGTATGAATGAAACATGCCGCTTCAGGTCCGGTTGCTCCCGTTGGAATCGTCCAAGCACGCACTTCCTTTTCGCCAGCAGTGAAATAGCTCTCCAGCCCCAACGTCTTGTAGGCCGCGCGAGCCAGAACGGCAAGCGCTGGTTCTTCTAAACCCACCGCGTCTAACATTTCGGCTCGATCA